>NZ_BAABJI010000004.1:600000-861073 GCF_039543225.1 Mucilaginibacter defluvii | reverse complement strand
TATTATAAAAATATATTAAAAGCAAAAGCCGGTATTGTACAATACCGGCTTTTGCTATCAACACTAAATTATTTTTAAATATTAAGCGGCGGTAAGCTTCCGGCGCTCACTCAGTAATTTGGTTACTTTACGCCTTACCATTGCTGATGGATTATAGATCCTGTCGGCCATGCGACGACCAAGGTTTGTGCGCAGCCTGTTCCTGAAGCCTATGCGCATGTGTACCGTCATCCGCCTGCCGGCAATCTCTCCCTGCTCCTTAACACGGCCCAACATTTTTAATGATGCCAGCGCTAATAATCCGCCAATCACAAAAAAGTAACTCCAGCCCTGCAGGTGCAACAGTTGTATCTGGTTTATGCCTGCGGCGCTTTTTAGATCTATCGTCCACACTAATTCATTCGTGGCAAAAAAGTCGGCGAGCAAACCGGCAATCATCGGCGCAATGGTGGATGAGAATGCTACCAGCATATTTTTTGTAGAAATGTAAGCGATCGCTTCATTATTCGGCGCCAGCTTAATGCCAATGTTTGACAATGCCAGGTTTATACCCGCGGTTGCAACACCGCTTAAAATATGTGTAACGGCTAACATAATAAGCACGATATTACCACCGGCAGCCATGCCTGTAAACGCATAGGCCATAATGCAAACCACGTATAAGGGCCCGCAAATAGCGATGATGTTTTTATTACTGAACCTGTCAGAGTATCTGCCCCAAAGCTTGATCGAAAAAATGCTGCTTAACTGCCCGGCAATACCCAAGGCAATAATGTACGCAACGGGCAGGCCAAGCGTTTTCATCATGTACACAGCAAAAAACGGAGTTGCCAGGTTAAGCGCGAATGCCCACAGCGAATTGAAAACAAGCAAATTCCTGAAGTTTTTATTTTTTAGGGGCTTGCCAAAAAGCGTAAATAACTTATCGTTAATCAACTCGCCCTTTGGCTCGGGTGTGCGTAACAGCAAGCCTACGCTAACCATGCCCAATATACCGCCCAACATAAACAGCACGTTATAGGCCACAATTTCCTGCTGCGGATAATGCGTTTTTACATAATCAATACCTATTGCCGTGGCCAGGCTCAGCGTAACATTCAGTGTTTGTGCCATGCGGCTGCGATGCGAGAAAAAGGCACCCAAACGCTCGCCCGGAATCAAATCCTTCATCCAGGAGTTCCACGCCGCGCCGCCTATATCGCCAAATATGTGCTGAAAGAAGAGCAGCAATATAAGTACCTGCACCGTGGTACCACCACTAAAAATAAACGGGATAACACCAATGGCCAATATGGGCAACCGCGCCAAAAAGTTAAACAGCGCGGTAACCACTTTTCGGTTGTTAAAACGCTGCACCATCCAAATGGCCGCCAGTTGGAACATAGTGGTAAACGTAGGCAAGGCAGCCAATACGCCTAACTGAAAGTTAGTAGCACCCATGTGCAAAGCCATGGCTGTTAAAAAAGTGCCACTGGTAAAAACCACCATGGCTTCGGCCGAAAGGCCGTCGGCAATTACAAGGTTTAAACCTTGTTTAAGCTGCCCGGACGAAATGTTGTTTGACGGACGTAAATTCATTGTCATGCATCCATAGGGATGCCCGCTTGTTTAATCAATAGTTTAAATAGGGAACAAACTAATAAGCTTGCGTTAGCACAACTGCAAAGAGCCTGCCGTAGTATATTTTTAAGGCAAATATTCCAACTCCAACTTAAAATCAAACTTAATCAATGGTTAATTAGCCTGATTAAAACTGCCAAGGGAAGATGAGTGAATATATTTCCCCAATTTGAGGAACGGAATGAGGAAATCGCTTCTACATTATTTAAACCAAATTTTTAGTAATAATAAAAAGCGCACGCCACTTATAGATGAAAATATGGGCTCTTGAAGCCACTTAAATTTTAATAATATAAATTTTCATACTAATTAAATATTTTAAAACATATTACACAGAAGCGCTGTTCAGTAAAAGAAGTTACCTATAACTCAACACCTATGAAAGCAGCAGTGTTCCACAAACCCGGCGACATCAGCGTTGATACCGTTGATGATCCGCGCATATTACATCCCGGAGATGTTATCCTTAAAGTTACCTCAACAGCTATTTGCGGCTCGGACCTGCACATACTAAGCGGTGGCGTACCGCAAACAACCGATTTGATAATGGGCCATGAGTTTATGGGCATTGTTGAAGAAGTTGGCTCAGGCGTAACTAAATTAAAAAGGGGCGACCGCGTTGTTGTTCCGTTCCCTATCGCTTGCGGTAGTTGTTTCTTTTGCACACATGGCGCATCTCCGCATTGCGAAAATTCCAACTACGAGCATTACGGACCTGAGGGTAACCTCACCGATAAAAAGGGTGGTGCTCTGTATGGATACACCGACCTGTACGGCGGTTACTCCGGCGGACAAGCGGAATATGTACGCGTGCCTTATGCTGATATAAGTCCGCGGGTCGTACCGGATAATTTAACCGATGAACAGGCGCTTTTCTTAACAGATATATTCCCAACCGGATGGTCGGCTATTGATTGGGCGCAGCTTAAAGGTGGCGAAGTGGTTGCCATTTTTGGTTCAGGCCCCGTAGGCTTAATGGCGCAAAAAGCCGCCTGGCTGAACGGAGCAAGCCGGGTAATTGCCATTGACGTGGTTGATTATCGCCTGGAAAAAGCTAAAGCGGTAAACAATGTTGAAACGCTGAACCCAAATAATGTCGACGTAGTGGAAGCCATTCGCCAAAAAACAGGCGGACGCGGTGCTGACGTTTGTGTTGACGCCGTTGGCTTTGAACCCGACCGCAGTTTTATGGACAGGGTAAAATCTGCCGTAAACTTCGAAGTAGGCAGCATGAAGGTACTCGATATGTGCTTTGAGGCTGTACGCCGTGCCGGCACAGTAAGTATTGTTGGTGTTTACGGGTCGCCTTATGATAACTTCCCGCTCTTCCGCATGTTTGATAAGGGCATAACTGTAAAGCAGGGCCAGGCTCCGGTTTTAAATTATATCGATCATCTGATTGAACTGGTGCGCGATGGCAAAGTGGTGCTTGACGACATCATCAGCCACACCCTACCATTGACCGAAGCAGCAAAAGGCTACGAAATATTCCAGAAAAAACAGGACGACTGTACCAAAGTAGTGCTAAAACCCGGCCTGTAATCAGTAAAACCAATTAAACAGAAAAAACTATGTCAAACAAAGGAAAATATGCATTGATAACCGGTGCCTCTGAAGGTATTGGTTATGAATTGGCCAAACTTTTTGCTGCCGATGAATTTAACCTGGTTATCGTATCGCGCGATCAGCAGCAACTAAGTAACGTAGCCGCCGAATTGAGGCAGCATAACATTGAGGTTATTACTATCACGAAAGATTTATTTGAACGCCAGGCAGCTTTTGATCTTTATGATGAAGTAAAGGCAAAAGGCATCACTGTAGATATTTTGGTTAACAATGCCGGACAAGGTGCTTATGGCTTATTTAAGGATAATGATATACAGCGCGAACTGGGTATCATCGACCTTAACATTGCTTCGCTTGTTATTGTGACCAAGCTATTTTTGAAGGATATGGTTGCTCGTAACAAGGGCCGTATACTGCAATTAGCATCTATTGCAAGCCAAACACCAGGTCCATGGCAGGCAGTTTATCATGGTACTAAAGCGTTTGTACTATCATTCAGTGAAGCCATACGCGAAGAATTGAAGGACACCAACATTACCGTTACCGCATTACAGCCCGGCGCTACCGATACCGACTTTTTCAATAAAGCCGATATGCAGGATAGCCGGATTGTTCAGGATAAAAGCTCCCTATCCGATCCTGCAGACGTAGCTAAAGATGGTTATGAAGCTTTAATGGCCGGTAAGGACAAGGTAGTATCAGGCTTTAAAAATAAAGCGATGATGGCTATGAGCAACGTAACGCCCGACACTACATTGGCACACATGATGAACGAGCAGCAAAAGCCTGCCGACAAATAACCAATTCTTACAACACACCACACTTACCAATGAAAATATTCACGTGGCATATACACGGTAGCTACCTATTTTACCTTTCGCAGGGTAACTATACCATATATATACCTACAAAACCCGAAAAAACGGAAGGCTATTACGGCCGGGGCGAAACTTTTCCGTTTGGGGATAATGTAATTGAAATACCTGCTGAAGAAGTTAAACAGCATGAATTTGATTGCATTGTTTATCAAACAAATAATAATTATTTGGTTGACCAGTATGAAATATTGACTGAGAAACAACGGAATCTGCCTAAAATATACATTGAGCACGATCCGCCGCGCAAGCACCCCACGGATACCAAACATGTTGTAGACGATCCGGATGTGACGTTGGTTCATGTTACCCATTTCAACAAACTAATGTGGGACAGTAATAACACGCCTACCCGTGTTATAGAGCATGGGGTTACTACATCCGGTGTAAATTATTCAGGTGAAATAGCTAAAGGTATTGTAGTGATCAATAACCTGCCGGCCCGCGGCCGCCTGCTTGGCTTTGATATTTTTAAAGAGGTACAACAACATATACCGCTTGACCTGGTGGGGATGGGTACAGGCGAGTTTGGGTTAGGCGAGGTGCTGCATCCGCAACTGCCCGCTTTCCAGAGCCAATACCGCTTCTTTTTTAACCCGATACGATATACCAGCCTTGGCCTTGCTATATGTGAAGCCATGATGATGGGTATACCTGTTGTTGGATTAGCTACTACAGAGCTTTCGGCCGTAATTGAAAATGGCCATTCAGGATATATACATACCGACATTGGTTACCTGATAGATAAAATGAATTTATTACTTGCTGATGCTGAACACGCCCGCGAGATTGGTAAAAACGGACAGGAAGTTGCCCGCAAGCGCTTCAACATAACCCGTTTTGCTAACGACTGGGAATTATTATTTGCCGAGGTTACAAAAAAACACACCCACCGCAACGCGGTGAACAACACCATAGCCTATGGAATTTCAGCAGAAAAGAATAGCGTTTATTAGTGAGCATGCATCACCGCTTGCATCATTAGGCGGTGTTGATACAGGCGGACAAAATGTTTACGTGGCTCAACTCGCCCGGCACCTGGCATCAATGGGTTACCTGGTTGATGTTTTTACTCGCCGGGAAAATGCCCTTACGCCCGAAGTGGTTGAATTAACCCAAGGCGTCAGAGTAATTCATGTAACCGCCGGCCCGGCGAAAGTTGTTATAAAGGAGGATATTTTACCTTTTATGGATGAGTTTAAGGACAACATGATTGCCTTTATCATCAACCAGCAGGTAAATTACAACTTTGTTCATGCAAACTTTTTTATGTCGGCATTAGTGGCTATGGGCATAAAAGGGGAATTGAACATACCTTTTGTGGTTACTTTCCACGCATTAGGCCATGTGCGCAGGATACACCAGGCGGAAAAAGACAAGTTTCCGGTTGAGCGGTTAATTATTGAAGAACGGGCAGTTATGGAGGCCGACCAGATCATAGCGGAGTGCCCGCAGGATATGGACGACCTGATAAACTACTATCATGCCCCTGCCGATAAGATCAGCATTGTGCCTTGTGGATTCAGCTCAAAGGAGTTTTATCCTATTGACAAAGAGTGTGCACGACGTATAGTGAACTTACCGCAAAAGGAATTTTTATTGCTGCAGTTAGGCCGTATGGTTCCGCGTAAAGGGATTGATAATGTAATTCAGGCGCTACCTTACATCCGCTCAGCTCAAAAATCCGTAAGGCTGGTTGTAGTAGGTGGCGAAGCAGAAGTACTCGATGAGGAACATTGCCCTGAGTTTGCGCGACTGCTTAACCTGTGCCGCGATCACGGTGTTGAAGCATCGGTAATATTTACGGGCCGCAAAAACCGCGATCAGCTAAAATACTATTACTCAGCCGCTGATGTATTTATTACTACGCCCTGGTATGAGCCGTTTGGTATTACCCCGCTCGAAGCAATGGCTTGCGGTACACCGGTAATCGGCGCCAACGTTGGCGGTATTAAATATAGCGTAGCCGATGGCGAAACAGGCTGGCTTGTTGCACCGCAAAATCCGCCGGAACTCGCCAACAAGGTTAACCAACTTATTAACAACGAAGCTTTATTGCACGATGCCGGACAGAAAGCCATCCGCAGAGTTAATGAGCAATTTACCTGGGCCGAAGTAGCCAACCAAATGCAACAGCTCTACAGCAAATTACTACCTCGCCTTAAAAAGCAACCCGATTTGGTAACTGAAGAAAGCAAGCACAGAGCCGCCTAAGCAAATGAATAAAGCTGTTTTTTTAGATAAGGACGGTACACTGATACCCGACATACCTTACAATGTGGATCCGCAGCTAATCACGCTGCAGGCAGATGGCGTTGCCGGGCTGAAAAAATTACAAGACGCCGGATATCTGCTGATCATTATCTCTAATCAATCAGGTGTTGCCAGAGGTTTGTTTGAGGAAGACAAACTTAAGGCCGTTGAAAACCGGTTAACGGAGCTACTGGCGGCACACCTTATCAGCCTAAATGGTTTTTATTATTGCCCGCATCACCCCGACGGAACGTCAAGCGGCTATAATTTGGATTGCGACTGCCGCAAACCTGCACCGGGCATGTTATTAGCCGCAGCGATTGACCATAATATCGATATAAAGCAATCGTGGATGATAGGTGATATACTTAACGATGTTGAAGCCGGAAAACGGGCGGGTTGCCAGGCGATACTGATTGATAATGGCAACGAGACCGAATGGCTTACAGGCCTGATGCGAAACCCGGACTTTACCTGCATAAATATTAACCAAGCTGCTGATTTTATATTGGCCGAGCAGGAAGCATGAATTGGAGCGGCTGTAAAAATATTCTGTGCATTCGCCCTGATAATATGGGCGATTTGCTGATGAGCGGTCCGGCCATAAGAGCGTTGAAGCATACGTTTAACGCACGAATCACCGTGCTTACATCGAGTATGGCGGCAGTTATAACACCGTTTATGCCTGAGATTGATGAGGTATTAATATTTGACGTTCCCTGGGTGAAGTCATCCGTTGAAGCAGGACCTAATAATTTTGCGCAAACTGTAGAATTACTTAAAGCCCGGCAGTTTGATGCGGCGGTGATATTTACGGTGTTTAGTCAAAACCCGCTACCTTCGGCAATGCTCGCTTATTTGGCAGGTATACCTAAGGTGTTGGCTTATTGCCGCGAAAACCCTTACCAGCTTATTAATTGTTGGGTGCCCGAGAAAGAGCCTTATCAATTTATCAAACACCAGGTTCAACGCGATCTGGATCTGGTAGCATCAGTAGGTGCACACACCACCGATAGTCAATTACAGCTCAAAATTGACCAAACACTCTGGGAAAGCATCACCCAAATGCTTAACCAGGAATTAGATACCGACACTAACAAACCCTGGATGATACTGCACCCGGGAGTCAGCGAAAAAAAACGTGAATATCCCCCCCTTCAATGGGCGCTTACAGGTAAAGAACTGGTTAAAAAAGGTTATCAGCTATTAATAACAGGCTCCGCCTCTGAGCGGCGCTTAACTGATGAATTGGCTTCAGCAATCGGGCACGGAGCAGTTGCTGCTGGGGGCAAGTTTTCCTTGCAGGAGTTTATATGTCTTATAGCGCACTCGCCTTTACTGCTGTCGGTTAATACCGGCACTATCCATATCGCGGCAGCTACCCAAACTCCTGTAGTAGTTTTATATGCCCAAACAAACCCGCAACATACACCCTGGCAGGTGCCACATATTGTGCTACCTTTCAGCATACCTGATAATTTAAAGAGCAATAACCAGGTAATTGTACATCTTGATAATACCGTTTACAACAAAAGTGATCCGATGCCTCTTCCGGAGGAGATTTTGAACGCGGTAGAAGCTTTGATGGGTAATTGATTTTATACGGTTGAAGATAAGGGTTATTAGAGTCAAATCAACTCATAAAACAAAAGCCTGCGGCAAATCCGCAGGCTTTTGTTTTAAACACTGTTAGGCGTTTTACCAAAGCGCTTTTTAAACGAGTGCGAAAAGTGCGAAAGGCTCTCAAAGCCCAGGTCGAGGTAAATGGCCGACGGCTTTTTATGTTTATTTTCGATGAGACTCAATGCTGTTGTCAACCGCATTTCCTGCAGCCATTGCCTTGGCGATGTACCAAATATCTTCTGAAAATCGCGTTTAAAACCCGCCAGGCTCCTGCCGGTTAATGCCGCAAATTTCTCAACCGGTATGTTGTAGTGAAAATTGTTGAGCATGAATTTTTCCAGGTCTATTTTATAAGGTTCCGAAAAATCGAACAGTAAGGTTCTGAGCTCAGGCATCGTGTGCAGCAGTAATAAAACCGCTTCTTTAACCTTAAGCATACCAACAGCGTTAGTTATCTTTTCGTCGGGATGGTGTACGTAGGGCAATATCGACTGAAAAAAGGCCTGTAAAAACTCGTTCGGCGGAATGAGGATATTAGGTTTACCCGTATATCTTTCAGTGGTTTCAATCCCTTCTTCCAAAGCGATCTGCCTGAGCAGGTTTTCGTTCAGGCAGATGATTACCGTTTGATAGCTTTCGCCATTAATAGGGGTTTTGGTTAGCTCAGCCAACTGATTTTTACGGATCAGCAGCATCTCTCCCTTGCCCATTGATATACTTTGGCCGGTAGTTACCATATTAAACTGCCCGGATATCTGCATCACAAGGGTAGTGTGCTCCAAAAAGCACACCTTATCTTTACGTATATCAGCGTAGTACGAAAAAAAGATCACTCCCGGAATAAGCACCGTTGGGTTTAACATAGCCGTGTTGATTATTTACTCAAACTTACGCAAATTATCGCTGCAGGTAGGTACCGCCCAGTATTGCGCCGGGTGCAAATTCGGTATTCAACAGGTTCATTTCCTCGCCGGTAAATTCCACTTGCATGGCTTCTATATTTTCAGGCAGGCGCGAGCGGCGGCTCATGCTTACCAATGGCATAATATTATTCCCCAGCGCATTAACCCACGCTATGGCCAGTTGCGTAGGCGTAAGTGATTTTTGTTCGGCAATTTGCTTTAACACGTCAACCTTAGCCAGATTTTTTTGCAGGTTATCGCCCTGAAAGCGTGAAAAATGATTACGGTAATCGTTATCAGCGAGCGGGGCTTTAAGGTCGCCGGTAAGTAAGCCTTCGGCAGTGTTGGCAAACGCTACCACGGTTATGCCCAACTCGGCAGCGGCGGGCAGCAGGTCGGCCTCGATCTGGCGGTCGGCCAGTGAATAGCCTATTTCAAGCGCACTTACCGGGTACACGCTGTTTGCTTTGCGCAATTGTTCAACTGTAATTTCAGAAACGCCCAGGTAACGTACTTTACCTTCCTTAATCAGATCAGCCACGGTACCAATAATATCTTCAACCGGTACGCTGTTGTCCATCCGGCTGGGCTGATACAAATCAATCGTTTCAACACCAAGCCTAGTTAGCGAATAGTTGATGAAGTTTTTGATGGCGATAGGACGCAGATCCAAACCCAGCCATTGTCCGTTATGAAAAATGGCACCAAATTTAACGCTGATGAAGGCGTCGTCACGGCGGTCCTTCACGGCTTTACCAACCAGCAACTCGTTATGCCCGGCACCATAAAAATCGCCGGTGTTTAAAAAATTTATTCCATCATCAAGCGCCGCATGTATGGTGGCAATGCTTTCGCTTTCGTCATTTGTAGGGCCGCCCCATACGGATGACATGCGCATACAGCCCAAACCAAGTTTTGATACCTGAGGGCCATTGTTTCCAAGTGTTATTTTTTCGATGTTTTTCATTGTCATGTTTTTAACATAACAAAGTTGAACTTTTTATGTGAGCATCATTTTCCTGCATGGCTCAATTTACTTGCCTGTATGGCTCACCTTAAATTTAAAGAGCGGCGATTATAAACCGTCGCTCTTCAAATTACATTTTCATGTGATGATGCTCTCCCGTGGGCTCATCCTCTTTGAAATTGTATTGCTTCAGATAAGCGCCTGATTGCTTCAATAGCGCCTGGTAGAGGCTATCCAGCTTTATCACCTTCTTTTTTTCGCCTTCAAAATAAGCCACTGCTTCAGCGTTTGATTTACCGCTTTGCCCGGGCTCAAATTTCTGCATCCACTCGCTCATACGGTTACCGGCCGAATCTAAAACCCGACGTAAACTATCTGCTTCGCGACGAAGTAAGGCGGTATCTGTTTCAGGTTTTTCGGTTTTAACTTTTAGCAGATATGCCGGTGATGCCAGGGTATCAAGCTTCATCTTGTTGTTCATCACCTTTTCATCATCGGCCATTAGCTTATCATGCGCGGCAATTACCTCATCCCGCACTTGCTTGTAGCTGGTTTCCTGCCGGCATGCCTGCAGCAGCGTTAAGCCTGATACAAATAGGATGATTGTATATTTTAAACTCTTCATTTTTAAATCCTGATTAATTGTTAAAAAGCTACCGATAAGTGTACCATTAACCTGTTGCCTGCACTTACCCGGTTATTGGCCAACTGTTGCGAGGCCACATCCTGGTAATTGGCCCCGGCAGAAAAACGGCCGTAATTAGCTTCCAGCCCCCCTACCAATGATAGTACGTGCCCGCCGGACACATCAACGGTGTACTTCTTGTCCTCTACATCCTGTTGCGATGTTTCGTACAGCACACCCGCGTTTGGCGCCACCGTAAGTTTTTTAAAAAAACGAAACTTATAGTACAGCAATGCATTGGTAGTTAGCTTATTGCCGTAACGGTAATCATACTTGTTCGCGGTATTGATCTTGTAATTGGCATTAATGTTCAGGCCGAGATCCATCAGGCGAACATCATAAGCTGCATTCAATGTAAAATCGGCACTTGCAGTACCTAACTGAAAATTATTAGGCGATTCGCTGCTTAGCTTGCGCTCCGCGGGTTCGTACTTGCCAGTTGGAGCTTTTATACCCGCTCCTACCCATAACGAGTGCACAATTAACTGCTCGCCAACCATACCGCGTTTACTCAGCAGGTTGTAATAGCCCATTACAGCAACATCGCCTAAACCGTCCTTATAACCATCGCCGGTTTGTGCCGTGCGCTCGTTAAAGTTGTAAGGCACAAATGCCAGTACCCTGAATTTTTTACCGATGTTCCAACCGCCCCAAAGCTCCATGGTCTGGTAAGTTTCGTCAGACGTTAGCGGCGTACGCTCGCCAAAAGGCCCGAGGTGTGTTACCAGGGTTTTATGCTGGTAACGCAGGCCAATAAAGCGCTTATTATATTCAGGCAATATTCCTAAATAATAACTTCCAACGCCACAGCCGCATATATCGCAGGCTATTACAGGGTAGCTTAACAATGCTAACAGTAATATAATTAAGTATTTTTTCATAATGATTTCTTTTTATTGCTCAGCCAGATCCTTCCGGGTTATAAAACCCGGATCATCAAGCGTTTTCAGGAAAGAGGTAAGTTTGCTCCGCTCATCTGCCGACAGGCTTATGCCCTTTATGCCGCTGCTTTGCTGCAACAACGGATCAAGGTTTGGGGTGGCCTGCACCTCGCTATTGTAATGCTCAAATACAGCGTTGAGCGAAAGCAAACGCCCATCGTGCATGTAAGGCGCCGTATAGCTCACGTTGCGCAGGCTCGGCACTTTAAACTTATACCGGTCTGTGGCCTGCAGTGTAGCGGTGTATAAACCCTGGTCGTCAATTGGGCTTGGGCCAAGGCCGTTATTGCGGAATGAGCCATCGGTAAATAAAGGCTCGGTATGGCAGGTTGCGCATTTGGCCTTAAAGAGTTCGTAACCCGCCTGTTCATCTGCCGTAAAGCTTGCGCCTGCTTCTTTACGCATCGCCTTATCATACTTTGAATCCGCGCTTACGCACATCAGCATAAATTGTGATAAGGCTTTCATAAACTTTGCTGTAGTGATCTCCTCGCTACCGAACGCCGCTTTAAACATACCGGGGTACTTACTTACCTGCCTCAGCTTCACCATAACATTTTCCACGCTTTCGTCCATTTCCTCATGCGCGGTAATGGGCGCTATGGGCTGCAGGTCCAGGTCATAAATACCACCGCCCCACATAAAGGCTTTATTCCAGGCCAAGTTCATGATGGGTGGCGAATTGCGGGTGCCTAACCTATCCTCAATGCCGTGGCTTACATCGTGCCCGTGCTGGGTAAATGCTGATGATTGAATATGACATGACCCGCAGGAAATGGTATTGTTACGCGACAACCTTGGCTCATAAAACAAACTGCGGCCCAGCAAAAAGCCGGCTTCGGTGACCGGGTTATTGGCCAGTTTGTACTGCGGATCGGGAAAATTCTCCGGCTTTTTAAAACCGGAGAATGCATTTACCTTGTCTTGTTTTTCACTTTCCTTTTTACAGGCATAAAGCATCACCCCGAAACACAACAGCACTATCCATAATGCTCTTTTTTTCATGGCGATACTGATTAATTTTCGGTGTGATCATGACGGAACATTCCGGCAAAGTTACCGGCTATCTTACCGCTGAAATCGCCAAACATAACGCTGGGATGCGCAGCTATACTGAAGCTGTTGGTACCGTTAAACACTTTAAGCAGATCAACAAACATGTGGATATTACTTTCGCGGCCTTTACGTACGCGGGCAATACCGGCGGTTGTAAGGTCAATCGTAACAGTTTTAATATTGTTAATGGAAGGCGCTGAATATCCACCGAAACCACCTATATGATACTTGAACTGCTTTTTACCGGTCGGATCGCCATTGGCGTTGTTTGATACAACTTCTGAATTACCTTCCATTTTAAAGAAGATATAGCCTGAATTCCAGCTCCAGTACATACCATCTTCCATACTGCCCGACGGATCAAGCACACCGGTACGCTTGCTCACATCCATAGTACTGCGCAAACTGTCAACACCTACGATAAAGCTAATTTTGGTGTAATCGCCCTCGGGTACCTTCACTTCGGCAAAGCGGGTTTCCTTATTAGCAGCGTTTATTAAAAAATAGCTGCTGTCCTGATTTACGGTATAAGCGGTGCCATCAGCCTTGCTTACTTTAATATTGCTGATGAAGTACTGAACTTTTGAAAGGGTGAACTTTTCGCCGGCGGCGTTAGTGTATGGGCTCGCGGTGGTGTTTAGCGTGAGGGTGCGGTCGCCTACTATATTATCAAACTCTACGGAGAGCGTAGCCAGGTTTGATTCGTTAAAGTCAGGTTCAACATCAGTATTGTTTTTACTGCAAGAGGTAAACAGGGCCACACCGGCCAACAGGAATAATATTTTTTTCATGAGTATTTAAATAGCCCTTGATACAACCGTTGTTGTACCGGGATTTATGATCGATTAATTAAGAATATAATTGACGACAGGCATAGCAATGCCATGGTCAGCACATAAGGATGCCTATTGCATATATGCAGCGGCAGCAAATAAAATATAAACGATCAGGCTATTTTTGGCGGCTGGAAAATAGGCACGGCACGGTCAATAACACCCGGTGCAGGCAACTGCGGAAAAGACTTGCGCGGCATTACCCTGTCCAGTAACGAAAAGAAAGCGATGGTAGCAGGCAAAGCTTCCTGGTATTGGTTGCGCTTGTCTTCGCGCTCCTGCTTTTTTTCCTTTTCTTCGGCCTGCTTCAGTTTTTTCATTAAATAGCAGCGGCCGTTACAGTTCATCCAGGGGCGAGCCTTGTTTTCGCACAGGGTTGACGCGATGAGCTTTTGATTGACCTCAAAACCGGCGTACACAAAAAACCTGGAGAAATTAGAACCTACCAGGGCAAAAAGTAATACTATGGCTATATACCGGTTAAACATTGGCGTAAATGTAAGGATAAAGCATTGGGGCTGCAATATCCTTTTAAAAATCTAATGCGGGCATTGCCGTTAAGCATTGCCCGCATTGTTATATTTAAAACTCGGCATGTGCCTTTATGGCGAATACGTTTACCGGCCCCCGGTCCTTATTATAAGCCGGATTCATCACAAACTGGTAATCGGGGCTTATATAAAATTCATGCTGATAAGCGTTCAGTTTATAGTAAAGCCCGGCAATCAGTTCGGTACCATAATGTCGTAGTTTATGCAAAGCCGGCACAAATGTTAAATCGATGCGGCACCCATATTCTTTAACAATTGCAACACTATTTCGTGAGGTGTTTTCTTCTCCCAACATGCTACCAGCCAGGCAATAAAGCTGCGCGTGAAAATGTCGTTACTTTCAGGCCCGCTAAGCAGGCTTTGCACTTTTGTTCGGTACCTCATATCAAATATTACATCAGGCTTTAATAAATGCTGCTCAACCAGTTTTAAAAACAGCAGCACCTTACCTTCCCCCGTTTTAAGCAAGTACTTTTTATACCTCCGCCTGAAACTGCTTATCCTTGACATAGCCTGGTCAATGTTTGAGAATTGTGCCTGTATTAAAATTTCCATCAGCGTTTTGCGGATCGTCCATAGCATACCCATGTGCTTTTCGTACCAGGCATCGGTATGGGCTAGCAGTGTCAACTGCTTTACGCTGTCGCGATTATTGCACATGGCCAGCACCATAGCCAGGCAAATACGCAAATCTTCTACATCCTCAGGCTTAGATGCTTGCTTTTTAACGGATAATGACTGCTGTAAAACCCGTATCGCTTCAGGGGCATCGCCTGCAAAAAAACAATTGAGCGCGACAAGCAACTGATGGCGTAAATAATATTGCGCGTGGTGACGCTCGTCCGTTTTCATCACTACCGTCATTTTATCGAGGTAAGCTATGCTTTTTGAAAAGTCGCCTATTCGCAGATAGAAATTGGCCATAAAATACAGTATACCGATATGATAAAACAGATATGAATGCTTTTCAACTTTTAGCTTTTGAATAAACTGATCAGTTTGCGCAATATAACGCGCTATCAGCCGGTAATTCTGTTGTATAGCGGCGTATTCATTAGCGATAAAAAGGATTTGATAGATGGATTTGAAGGTCATCAAATCCTGCCGTGAGATTTTATATTTCCGGATGACCGAAACCATCAGGGACGACAAGTTAACCACCTTCCATTTCAGATGTATCTGTTGCAACTCCTGCCTTAAAAAGGCGTAAGCCATGTTCAATTTGGCCTCGCACTGCATGGCCGACTGGTTTTGCATAAACCGCTTGGTTAAAACATCCAGATCCTCGGCACCCGGCACATGCGCGTACTGCAACTTAAGCAGCAACAATTCATTGAGCATATTAAATTGTTCCAGGCTAGTAGCCAGGCGTTCCGCTTTTTCCAAACTTTTAAAGGCTATCGCCGGCATATCATTCTCTAACAAAAAGCGCCCTACAACAAGCAGCCGCAGCGCCTCATAAGCGCCTGACTGGTTACGCTCAAATGTTTTGCGGGATAGAAATAACAGCAGGCTATCCTGCAGCCTTTTACGCAAAGCATGGTAGGCATCCTTATTTTTCGCTGATTTATAAAGCTTATTTGCGTTACTTATATCGTCAGTTTCTATCAAATTCAGCAAGCGCAGATTTTTAACATCGTTACGTTTGTTTTTTTGTTGCAAAAAAGCTTTAAATAACTTCCTATCGGCATTGTCAAGTAGAGTAAGCAGAGCCGAAAGTGAATTCATATAACAAGTATTAACAAAGTAAATATAGATTTTACAAACATATATATCGTCAGTTTTTAGTTAAATATAATTTTACAGGATAACTTTTACGGCGCACATTTGCTTCCATATTAATCATTAAAACAAAATAAAAATGGAATCGCTACAACACAAAACAGAAGAGTTTTCACCACTTGCAAAACATGGCGAGAAAACCAGAAACCCGTTTAAACCAACCGGCGCTTTTATAGGCGCATCGTGGTTTGCCCTGTTAACCGGCATACTGGCCTTTATAATAGGCTTATGGAATGCCAACATGCAGCTTAACGAAAAAGGCTATTACTTTACCATACTGCTGTTTGGCCTGTTCGCCGTAATATCGGTACAAAAAAGCGTACGCGACCGGGCTGAAGGGCTTGCCGTATCTGAACTTTATTATGGCCTGAGTTGGTTTGCCACCATAGCGGCCATGGTATTATTGACCATCGGCTTGTGGAACGTAGATATGCTGTTAAGCGAAAAAGGCTTTTATGCTATGGCATTTTGCCTGAGCATGTTCTCGGCCATTGCCGTACAAAAAAATACCCGCGACGCCAAGATGTTTGAGGATAAAGAAATGTAACGTAGCGGTTACGGCCCCGCAGCGCGTTGCCTGGCAAGCCTGCGGGGTTTATTTACAGGGAGGTACAAACCTTACACAATAAAGCACTCCACCTAAACCCTTATTAACCACCTGCAAGCGCTTGCTCAAGCACTTGCGGGTTTAAGCATTTTTACTCCAATTGCTTTTACCGCCTTGTGATTAATCCTGATAGCACTTGTTTATTACTATATTGCTGGCATAAACGCCATGCAGGAGTTAAAAGATTATTTACGCTCAACCGTGATGATGACCGAAGAGGATATGCAAACTATACTCGGTTATTTTGCACCGAAATGGATAAGCAAAGGACAATTGCTGTTAAAACGCGGACAGGTGGCCAGGCATTATTATTTCCTAAAAAGCGGGGCATTGCGCTTTTATTACGACCAGGACCGCGAACTTACCGCGTGGATCGTTCAGCCCGGAGAGTTTTTCACCGAAATTTCCAGCCTGAACCCGGAGCTGCCCACGCGATTTAACATTGAGGCCGTTGAAAACGCGGAGCTGTATTGCATCAGCAAAACAGATATGGAAATGCTTTACAAACAATTATCCGCCTGGCAGGAGTTTGGCCGTAAAACATGGGAAGGAATGGCCATCCGCATGATTGATGAGATCATCCGCTTCCAAACCATGACGGTGGAGGAACGTTACCTGGAATTTTTGAAAAAGCCGGGCTTTATGCAACTCATATCCGTAAAGCAAATGGCTTCATACCTTGGTATTACCCCAAACGCCTTAAGCCGCATCCGCAAAAATTTACGCTAACCTCCATTAACTACCAAATGGTAGTTCCGCGCGTATTGTTACCTCGTAGTTTTGTATCACAAATACTCTAAAAACTATGAATAACATTATTTTAATAGCAGGAGCCACCGGCGATCTAGGTGGCAAAATATGTAAACATCTGCTCAACAAAGGAACCGCCGTAAAGGCTGTAGTAAGAAAAGAGAGTGACGAAGCCAAGGTTAATGAGCTTCGTAACTCAGGCGTTGAAATTGTTACTGCTGATTTTGCTGACGAGGCTGCCCTATCCGATGCATGCAAAGGTGTTTCGTGCATAGTATCGGCACTGGCAGGCCTGCGCGATGTAATTGTGACGGCGCAAAGCCAATTATTAACGGCCGCCATACGTGCAGGCGTACCGAGGTTCATTCCGTCAGACTTTTGTACGGACTTTACCCGGCTTGAAACAGGCGATAACCGTAATTTCGATCTTCGCAGGGAGTTCCAAGATATAGTTGATGCGAGCGAAATAAAAGTCACTTCTATTTTTAATGGCGCGTTCGCCCACGTATTGCAATACAATATGCCCTTGCTTGGCACTAAAAATAACACCATTACTTATTATACGGGTAAAGCCGACTGGCAGATCGATTTTACAACTATAGATAATACAGCTGCTTATACCGCAGCCGCTGCATTGGATGATAACTCGCCGCGTTTTCTGCGTATTGCCGGCTTCAGGGTAAGCCCAAATGAGCTGGCAGAACTGGCCGGGCGCGTATTTGGTAAAGAGTTTGAATTAAGTGAACAGGGCTCACTCGAACAATTTGCATCTTATATACAAACCGTACGAAGCCAAAATCCGGAAGGCGAAAACCAGTTATACCCGCAATGGCAGCAGATGCAATACTTATACAGCATGTTCGCGGCACATCACAACGCGCTTGATAATGACCGCTATCCTGATATAGACTGGCAACCAGCCGAAGAAACACTTAAACAAATCAAAAATCAATCGCCCGCGTAAAATGGAAACGATATATCAAGATGAACAATTGATCAAGAACTGGCCGGGCTTCTCCAACCATCAAATTGAGGTAAACGGCACGCGGCTGCATTATGTAGATGGTGGCACCGGGCCGGTGTTAATTTGTCTGCCCGGCTGGCCGCAAACCTGGTATTCTTACCATTCTGTAGCGCCCGAGTTAGCAGCCAAATTCCGTGTAATTGTGATTGATATTCGTGGCATGGGCAGTTCAGCAACACCGGCATCCGGTTACGATAAGAAAACAATGGCTGCCGATGTTTATGAGCTGATGCTGAAACTCGGCATTACCAAAGCGAATATTTTGGGGCATGACATTGGCGGGATGGTAGCCGCCAGCCTGGCACATAACTATCCGGACGTTGTTGAATGCCTGATACTGGCAGATGGCCTGCATCCCGACGAAGGCATGATGCAGATGAAGCTAATGCCGCCTTCGGGAACTTTTGGCGAGAAGATAGACAACCAACAGCCTTATACCTGGTGGATGAGTTTTAACCAGGTAAAAGAATTGCCCGAGAAGTTGCTGGAAGGCCGGTTCCGCTACCTGCTCGACTGGCTTTTTAACTACGTAATGGTTGATGATAGCATGATGACCGATTTTGACCGGAATGTTTATGCGGTAGTTTATAATCAACCCGAGCGGATACGCGCATCCAATGCCTGGTACCAGGCTTTTAACCAGGATATTGAAGACGCTAAAACTTATTCAAAGTTGGATATGCCGCTATTGGGTTTGGCCAGCAATGTATCTTTCGGCTATTACCAATATGCTTTACCCGTTATTGCAAATCAATATAAACTATCGCACCTGGAAAACACCGGGCATTATATGTTTGAAGAAAACCCGGACGCCGTTATTGACGCGATTACTGATTTTTTGAAAGCAGGCACTTAGCGGTTTAAAAAACGATAAAACCGAAGCCATCAAGATAGATACCCTTCTCCGCTGATTTAAAACGAGAAACACTCAAAGGCCGCTTCCTTTAAAATTCCGGCTTTTAAGTGTTTATTGTTTTGGTGGGTTATAATCATCAAGATGGTCAACCCTTAAAGCAATGCCTGATTCATTAACTTTTAAGTAATCTATATGATATTGACTATCAGTATTACACTCAGTATTTCCGTCATTTTTGATAGAAATATTGTAGAATACGGCCAAAGATCATCGCTCGATTAGATGGCTGGAAGGGATATACATGACAAAGAAAGTTTGGCCCTATCGTTTACAAAAAGGCCTGGCTACATTCTATAATGTGTTTGAAGGGTAGACGCTCTTTCAGGAGTTTAGCTAAAAGATGTCTCCGCACAGTAGTTTTGGAGAGGGGGCAGCCTTTCAGGTTTGAAGTTGTACTTACAACGAAAGCTCAATGCGAAAGTCGGTGTATTGATATATGCAGGAATTGAAAACTTCGCTACAATCTGCGGTGAAAGGTGTACACACACTGGGCTACTAACTAAATAATATGATAGGCTTTTGTGCTCAGTGTTTTCATAATTGCTACCAAATTTGCTACCAATACACATCTGGTCAGTCAAAAACGCCAATGAGGTGACCAAATAGGCATTTTATACTTTTAAGTTGCGGAGAGGGAGGGATTCGAACCCTCGATACGCTTTTGACGTATACACACTTTCCAGGCGTGCTCTTTCGACCACTCAGACACCTCTCCGTTTTCTAATTGCAGGCAACAAAGGTAATATTATTATAAGCATGTTTAAATAAAAAAGCGAAACCGACCATTAACCGATTTCGCTCCGCTCTATAAACATAAAAGTAAACTAATTCAAACCCACTATATCCTCGTTCGCTTTGTTTGATCGTTGTTCCGCAAAAAAGTTTAATCACTATCTAAATTTTTTTTCCGCCTGATGCATATCGCTTATTTTTAGCTTATGTTTGCCTGCTGGTAGGCTATGCTATCGTTTTAATTATACATCTGTACAAAAGTTTGAATGCCCGGCATTAACGAAATAAAAAGACCTATCGCTGCCGATATTGACGCGTTTGAGGCCAAGTTTAAAGCATCTATGCAAAGCTCGGTGCCCCTGCTTGACCGTATAACCCATTACATCGTAAAGCGCAAAGGCAAGCAGATACGTCCTATGTTCGTTTTTTTCTCGGCCAGCATTTGCGGCGGCATCAACGAGAGTACCCATCGTGGCGCGGCATTGGTTGAGCTTTTGCACACCGCTACATTAGTGCATGATGATGTGGTTGATAACTCCTACCAGCGCCGGGGTTTTTTCTCCATCAACGCTTTATGGAAAAACAAGATCGCCGTTTTGGTGGGCGATTACCTGCTTTCAAAAGGACTACTCCTCTCAATTGATAACGATGATTTTAAGTTGCTCAAAATCGTATCTGAAGCAGTAAAGCAAATGAGCGAGGGCGAACTTTTGCAGGTTGAAAAGGTGCGGCGTATGGATGTGGATGAACCGGTTTATTATGAGGTGATCCGCCAAAAAACGGCCTCGCTGATAGCTGCATGCTGTGCCTGTGGCGCGGCCTCGGCAGGGGCAAGCGACGAGGTGGTTAAAAAAATGCACGACTTTGGCGAGAACATCGGTATAGCTTTCCAGATTAAGGATGATATGTTTGATTTTGGCACCGATGATGTGGGCAAACCCCTCGGCATTGATATTAAGGAGAAAAAAGTAACCCTGCCGCTGATATACGCGCTCAAAAACGCGGAGCCATCGCAAAAAAAGCGGATGATGAGCCTGGTGAAGAACCATAACGACGAGCCGGAGAAAATAATGCAGATAATTGCGTTTGTAAAACAGGCCGGCGGACTGGAGTATGCCGAAACGCAAATGAAAATATACCAGGAAAAGGCGTTTGATATACTCCGTACCTTCCCCGAAGGCGACGCCCGCACCGGTTTGGAACAATTAGTGCGCTACACCACCGAAAGAAACAAATAATGGCAAACGAGCTTATTTTTATTGTTGGCTTTATAATTTTCATAGGGCTGATGCTTGCTATTGACCTTGGCCTGTTCGCAAAAAAGAACAAACCGGTAAGCGCACGCGAAGCCGCCATTATGAGCGGTGTCTGGATAATTTTGGCGCTGGGCTTTTACTGGCTGATCACCCAATACGGGCACCTGCTGCATGGCATTGAAAATTTTGCCGAATTACAAAAAAAGAACCTTGAAAACGCGCACAAACTAAAATTAAATCCCGCTGATTTTGAGGGCAGCCTTGCCCTATACTGCAAAAATCTGGGGCTTGAATTTATAACAGGCTATGTGGTAGAGTACGCCCTTTCTGTAGATAATATTTTTGTAATGGTGCTCATATTTTCGGCATTTGGCGTAGAGGAGCGTTATTATCATAAAGTGCTGCTGTGGGGCATTTTAGGCGCGGTGGCAATGCGTTTCGCCTTTATATTTTTAGGGGCTACGCTGATAGAGAACTTCCATTGGATATTGTATATTTTCGGCGCGTTTCTGATCTACACGGGCATTACGATGTTTATCAACCGCAATCAGGAAGAAAAGATAGACCCGAAGAACCATAAGGTAGTAAAATTCGCGTCAAGGTTTTTTGGCATACACCCACAGTTTGAGGGCGGCCGATTTTTTGTAAAGCGCGACGGCAAACGGCTGCTCACCCCCCTATTTCTGGTATTACTGATCATTGAATTTACAGATGTTATATTCGCGGTCGACTCCATCCCGGCGATATTTTCAGTTACCAAAGACCCATACATCGTTTTCTTCTCCAACATATTTGCCATACTGGGTTTGCGCTCCATGTTCTTTTTGCTGGTGAACATTATTGATAAGTTTCACTATCTTAAAGTTGGCCTGGCCGCGCTGCTGGTATTTATCGGCATTAAAATGCTTGCCGGGCATTATTTCGAAGAATGGGGATTTGATACCGTGCACTCGCTGTTTGTTATAGTTGGGATATTGATGGTGAGTATTGTAGCATCGCTGATGTTCCCTAAAAAACAGGTGGCCCATAAATAAAAATGCCCCGCTTTCGCGGAGCATTTTTATTTAAACTATCTTTTAGTTACGGCACTGAATCGATCAAAACAATCTTGATAGACACATCGCCAGGTTGTGAAATGTCATCATTTGTGTAATCTGATAATTGAGCATCTAACTGAATAGCTCGGGGAACATAAGACATGCTATATGCTATGCCGTTATAAACCTGCGGTATTTGTTCGTAAACACCGTTGTCAAAACTGGCGTAAACCAGCACACCTCCGTTGTCGTGAATATATTCGTCAAGCTGATTCACACCTAAAGTTGCGGACCAAGTTTTAGCGCCTGTTTGCTGGTCAGTTTTTAATACCCAGTCACTGGCTCTTACCTCTCTAAAAACCGTTTGATTAGGCTGTATAACTTCTGTAACTTCTTTTTTGCATGATGATGCCAATAGTACTATGCTGAACAGCAGTGCGAGGGTCAAAATTCTTTTCATATTGTAAAGTGTTTATATGGGTAAGAACAATCGGCACACAAAAGGTTTAACGCTTTACCGCAAAATTTATTTGCAGATGGTAAATTGTTAGCTATCTTTATAACTAAATAATTAGTTAAATGCGTTTTTGGCTGCTCTTTTTTCTGCTTCTGCCACTAAGCAGCATAGCCCAACACAAAATCAGCGGACGGGTTCTTAATGCAATTGATAATAAGCCTATTAATAATGCCAGCGTTTTGCTTAATAACACTACTATTGGTACGGCAAGCAGTGCCGATGGTACCTTTACCTTGCAAAATGTTAAAGGCGGTAAGTACGAACTGATTATCTCGTCTGTGGGTTATGAAACTTACATGAGCAGTGTATTTATTGAAAATAACTATGCTGAGCTAAAAACCGTAAAGCTGCTGCCTAAATCCATCGTGCTGTCAGAAGTTAATGTGCGGCCGGATGCTGACTGGTTTGCCCGGTATGATGTTTTTAAGCGGGAATTTTTAGGTTCATCCAAACTGGCATCTAAATGCAAAATACTCAACCCGGAAATACTTAATTTGGAATACAGCAAAAACAAACACGTATTAAAGGCCACTACTGATGACTTTTTGATCATCGAAAACAGTGAGTTAGGCTATCGCATTAAATATCTGCTACAGGAGTTTAATTTCGATCAGAGCCATAGAATGCTTTTTTATGGCGGCTCCACTTTGTTTGAAGATATGAAGGGCACACCATCGCAAAAAAAGAAATGGAAAAAAAACCGGTTAAAGGCATACCTGGGTTCGCAGGTGCACTTTTTAAGGTCGGCCATTGGCAACCGTTTGGCCGATGAAAACTTTGAAGTACTCAGGCTGGTACGTGATACCTCTAACAGAAAAGGGATTTTCAGCCGTATCCAATATCTCGTAAAACAACCTTTACAGGTAACCGATTATATTAAGCATACCGACCAGCGTACGCTGTTTGCCTTGCAGTTTAAAGATTGCCTGTATGTAATGTATAAAAAACGCCGCAACACCGAGGCCAACGCTTTTGCCATGAACCTAAAAGAGGCGCCGAAACACGAGGCATCCATCGATCCGCACAGTGTGATAAACGAGGGCATATGGGCCACCCAACGGGTTGCCGAACTTTTACCCGTAAATTATGAGCCGCCGATTGATTAAAATAAATGCTCTAAAAAGTATAATTTCAGCAATTTATTTTCTCATTATCAGCGCCTATACTTATCTTTACACCCTCGTAATTAATGAAGCGATTTGCAAAATACCTTTTCTTTCTGGCGGTAGCTTTTTTAAGCATATTGCTGTGTGTGGTTTTCTATCGCGATCACCCGGATGTGCAGGCAGTATTTTATATACCGGCAGTAAATGTGTTGCTGTATTCGTTAATTGCTGATAACCTTTTCCCCTACAAAAACGTTACCGACCGCAAGCGTATGATAGCGCGCGCTCGTCAGGAATTTTAATCAGATTTTTGCTTTTGAACTATTGACAGCTTAGTTGCAATACTTACGTATGGCATCATACGCTTCTTTAAGCCCCAGCTCGCCTGATTTGCTCAGGTCAAGGCAGCCGCTGTCTTTTTCCTTTTGCGCTATGCGTGCCAGGCCACGCAGGTAGTAAGCTTGCTTGTCGCGATCGTTAAAGGTTAATGCCGTATTATAATCGGCAATGGCATCCACATAGTTGCGCAATCGGGCTTTAGCCTCGCCCCTGCGAATGTAGGCCTGTTTCAAATTATCCTGCAAGCGGAGTGCCTCGGTATAATCCTGTATAGCCCCGCGCGAATCTTTAAGCGCGAATTTAGCAATGCCCCTTTGCAAATATGCCGACGCGTTTTGCTCGTTCAGATCAATGGCTGTATTACAATCCTTTACAGCGGCTATTGAGTCGCGCAGGTTTAAGCGGGCTTTTGATCGTTCAATATAGATATTCTCATTTTGCGGCTCAATTTTAAAAGCTGTATTAAAATCATCAAAACAACCAGCGGTATCAGCCAGCAGGCTTTTTATTATACCGCGCATCATGTAAGCCTTAATGTTACGAGGGGCTTTTTCAATGGCCAAACTGTAATAATCCAAAGCGCCCTGGTACTCTTTCTGCTCCATTTTAGCGCCGCCCAGCAGCAGGTAATTCTCAGGCGCGGGGTTAAGCTGTATGGCATGGTTCAAATCAATCCAGCCACCCTCGCTATCACGGTCGCGCAGTTTTTCTAAACCACGGTTACCGTATGCCTCGGCAAAATTACTATCAATAGCTATCGCCTTATCAAAATCAAGCAACGCCACCCGTGATCCATCCAGATGACTGCGGGTAATACCTCTTTGCAGGTAAAAAAACTTGTTTTTCGGATTGATCGTGATACCGGCGTTATACAATTTAAGCGCTCCGTTGTAATCGCTTAGCTTATCTTTTGCTATACCTAAATTGAGTATAGCCTGTTCATTTTTAGGGTTAAGCTCCAACGCTTTCTCATAATCGAGCATGGCCGCCTTGTTATTACCGGCTCCGGCTTTGGCATCGCCCCGCTTGGTGTAAATATCCGTACGGCCGGGGTTGATGGCCAATATTTTGTCGTAATCCTTTATCGCTTCGGCATACCGGCCCATGTCAACCTTAAGGTCGGCGCGGGTATTGTAGGCGGTTTCACTTTGCGGATTCAGCTCAAGCGCCTTGTTAATATCTTCCAGCGCGGCAGTGGTGTCCTTTAGGTAATACTTAGCCTTACCACGCAGTGCAAATAGATTATCATTCTTTGGGCTGTACAGCAAGCCACTATCGGCATCCATCACCGCGGCCTCGTACCGCTGACTATCCACATGCAGATATGCGCGGTTGAGATAAGCCTCGGCATATTTAGGGTTAAGGCGGATGGCCCGGTTAATATCCTCCATGGCCGAATCAGCCTGGCTTAAATTTTTGTACGCTATGCCCCTGTACAAATATAGCTCGGCATTTACCGGGTTAAGCTCAATAGCTTTGGTATAATCGGCAACGGCGCCTTTATTATCGGCACTATTGCTGCGGGCATTGCCCAGATAATGGTACAGGTCCGTAAGCTTTGGGTTTAACTTAATGGCCATGTTATAATCATCAATTGCGCCTTTATTATCATTTATATTGCTTTTTGCATTGCCGCGATAATAAAACGCTTCGGCATTGCGTGGGTTAAGTTGCAGGGCCTTGTCAAAGTCAGCTATCGCCCCCCTGAAATCAGCCAGGTTACTTTTTGCGTTGGCGCGATAATAATATACATCGGCATTACGCGGGTTAAGCTTGATGGATTGCGTATAGTCAGCCACGGCGCCGTTATAATCGCGGATGTTGGCACGGGCCACGCCTCGGTACTCAAACAGCTCGTACTTTTTAGGGTTAATGCCGATGGCGCGGGTAAAATCGGTAATGGCGCCGGCATTATCGCCAATATTCAGTTTGGCATTTGCGCGGTAATGAAAAATATCAGCATTACGGCTGTTTTGCAGCGCAGCCTTGTCAAAATCGACGATCGCTTCTTTGAATTGTTTGAGGTTGCTCTTCGCATTGGCCCGATAGAAATAAGCGTTCGGGTAATTGTCCTTCAGTTCTATCACCGAGGTAAAATCATCTATAGCGGCCTTAAAGTTTTGCATGTTGCCATTGGCATTGGCCCGGTAAAAGTAAGCATTGATGTTTTTCGGATTTACCTCTATGGCTTTGGTGAACTCCTCAACCGCGCCCTGCTGGTTACCGGCATTGGCCTTGGCATTACCGCGCTGCACATAAGCATTACTCGTTTGAGCGAAAGCGAAGGGAGCATACACAAATAACAGCAACAATAAACAATATCTCATATATGATGCAAAACCTGTTTAGGTGATACAATAGTCTTAAAAAATTCCGAATTCATCCATCATCCAGTTACTTAAATAAGTAAATAACGATGGGGGTACCTCATGCGCCAATTCAGGGTAAACAAACACTTTGGGGTTCGATTTAATATTGTTGAGCATGGTATACTCATTATATGGGGGCGCCAGGTTATCCAGCAAACTCACCCCTATAAGCGCCTTACAATTCAAATTGCCCGAAAAATTTTTCAAATCATAATAATCTAGGTTATTCAGCAGCTTGTTAAGCGGGAGGTATTTGTCTTTACTATATTTCACTATGGCGCTCATTGGCCAGTCGGGATTGCCCTGCAGCGCCCTGAAATCGCAAAACACGGGGTTGTTGGCCGAGCATAGCTTAATGCGCTTATCCAAACTACAGGTAACAATACTTAAATAACCACCCATACTACCGCCTGAGCAAATGATGTTGGTTGAATCAAGTTCCGGGCGTGAGCATATAAAATCAACCGCGCGGATGCAATCCATTATCGCGCCGCGGTAAATGTATTTCTTTTTATTTTCGATGTCGGTAGTCAGGTAACCATCCTTAGTGGGGTGAACAATATCACGGCTGTTACCCTGCCCGCGTACGTTGAACGAGAGAATAGCCAGTTCTGAATTGCCGAATATCGGCTTAACGCCCGTTCCGCCATACCCCGGCAGTACCAGCCACACCGGTAGCTTTTTACCGGCTTTCAGGTTTTTAGGCATAGTAAGCCAGCCACGCACTTTAAGGTTACCTAATGATTGTGCTTCAACCAAATAAACACTCGTGCCGCCCTGTGCCATATCGGGCTGCTCGGTTATTTTAAAGTTGGGTTTAACGGCATTAAGTTCCGCACGGGCATCCGACCAAAAATCATCAAAATCAACAGGACGAGGGGCTGTCGATTTTATCTCCTTCGTGTTAAAGCCATAAACGCGGCGCAGCGTATCGTCATACTCGGTAACGTTGATCATGAATGATACTTTGTAGAAACCCGGATCCTTTTGCTGCGGCAACGTGAATGAGTATTTACCGTTGGCGTGTTTGCCCAGCTTTACCGGCATTGATTTGGAGCCAAGCTCCTTATTCTTTAAATCAGTTACCAGATAGCTCAGCGTACCTTCCTGTACCACATTGTATGAATTATGTATCTTCAGCTCATACTCTACTTTTTCGCCGGATTGAAAAATGCCTTCTTTCTTTTTAGGCGATGCTTCAAACGTAAATTCGCCTTCCTGCTCGGCACCACTGCCGTGCTCCTCATCCTGCTGCAAAAAACTGCTCACGGCGCAAAAAGCTTGTGTTGCCACAAGCATCAATACCGCCGTAAATAGTATCCTGACTTTATACATTATTAAAACTTAGTAATTACAGATAACGAAAACGTAGTGCCCTTACCTGTTGACCGCCCCACCAGAAACTGGTTAACACCCGCGAAAAACGATAATTTAGGGTTAACGATGTACGCATAGCTGAATGAGCCCTGCGTGTACGAAAAATCTTTGTTCAGCACCAGGTTCTCATCCAGTGTTTTATTGATACTGGTTGAGTAATTGCCCGATACGCCTAACGCTACCTGGTTATGTTTGTCAAAATTCAAACCAAAAGCGCCGGTATAACGCACCTGGAATGGGCCCGCATTTTGAAAATACTGGCGGCCGCCTACTTCAAGGTTCATGTAATAATTTTTTGAGCCGATCTTTCCGCTGCCGGAACCAATGGCCCTTACCTCAGCACCACCTGATGAAAAGCCCAGGCTGTTGTTGCTGTAGAGTGGCGCTATAGCCATACCCTGTACAGCGAAATAATATTTAAAATTGATGTTGGTGAGATAATACCTAACGCCAAACTCCATATCGCCCAAGCCCTGTGAAGTTGCTGCCGGCAGGTCCTGCTGTTTAAACTCGTTGATGATGTAAGGTAATGATACCACACCGGTTAGCCTGCGGGTTATACCATATTCGCCATAAAGCGATAACGAGCGCGACTCGAAATATCCGCCTTGGTCATAACCGCCCAGCTTGCCACCTTTGTCCCACAATTGCGATGCCCTGAAGTAGCTTGCCGTTACGGATACCAGATAGTTGCCTTTTTTAACCGGCCATCCGCCCGCCAGTACTGTAACCGGCAAAGCGGCTATCATTAATGCAATGGCTGTTTTGTAAAATGTATTCATCTTAAACTCTATATCTTTTATCTTAAATAATCAGCGTGATGTTTGCCATAGTAAGGCAGTTTCATGGATGCCGATAATGAGGCACCATAACCCTGGCCGGTATTACGGCCGGTAAAAATGTAAAAGCCGCTCAAATTCATGGTAAAGCGCTTTGAAAAGGTATGCCCGAAACCTGCCGTAGCACGCTGATAGGCATAATTACGAGCCGCGAAGGCATTAAGCGTAAGTCCCTTGTCATCGCTTTGCGAATAGATACCACCATAACCGAAATTTAGCTGATTAGCATCGTCGAGCTTAAAGCCAAGCAGGCCATCCCAGGTTAGCTGGCGGGGGGCGTTGTTGCCAAAATACTGACCTCCACCCAGGTCAACATTATAATACGTTTTTTTACCTAACGGACCGGAGTTTGACAACCTAGCCACCATGCCTGTATTACCCAGGCCAAATACTTTGGTATTGGTATTTTTATAAAGCGGAGCAACGCCGCCCACATAAAGCGTAATGTAATTGGCGTAATTAAAGTGTTTAAGCACACCACTCAAACCCAGTTGCAGATCGCCGGCGCCACTTTGATGGAAAGTGCCGAATTGGTTAGTAGTAGTTTGGTATGATGCGGGCAGGGTAGCTATCAAATCTAACCCACGGCTTAATCCGTAAGCCGCGAAAACTCCCAGCGACTGCGCCTGGAAACTGCCATCAATATTTTCGAGCTTACCTGCGTTGTTCCAGCCCTTATCAGCCTTGTAGAACGATATAGTGGTTGATATTACATAATGCCTTTTGCCTACCGGCCAGCCAGCCCTTGCCGGGATAGCCTGCATTAGGGTTATAAGCAATACACTTAAAAGTATCTTTATCTTGATTTTCATTCCGGCTCAGGTTATTAAGGCAGTAAAAAATATTCGCGCAGCCACTGGTATTGAAAGCGATAGTAATTACCATCAACCTCGTGGCCTTTATCCGGCGTTACCCATAATTCCTTCTTCTGTGTGGCCAGCCGGTTGTACATGGCTATGCTGCAGCTTGGCGGACACAGTTCATCCAGTAAACCAATACCCATCAGCACGGGGCAGCGCACCATGCCTGCAAAGTTCAGCGGATCAAAATAATCCCAGGTTTTAAAGAGGCGCTGTTCGGTAAAGCCGGTTTTTTGACTTACATAATTGTTCATGTACCAAACCGGGGTTTGCACATTAGGGTGCATGGCTTTTGATATGCGCACGGCGTTATGAATATCACTGTACAGCGGTACCTCAGTGGTTACCAGTTTTATACGCTTATCCAGCGCGGCCACCACAATAGCTAAAGCACCACCCTGGCTGCCGCCGTCAATAGATATACGTGAGGTATCCAGCCCCATATCCTGGTGCGAGGCAATAAAATCAACCCCGCGCAAGCAATCCATATATACCGCGCGGTACACGTAGTTGTTCCGGTCGCCGATGTTGTAGAGGTTATATTGTATACCCTTGGTGTTAATGGCATCCTTGCTGTTGCCATTGCCACGCACGTTTATGGAGAATACCGCGAAATCATCTTCCATCATGCTGGGCTCCATGGTAACCAGGTAGCCGGGCACGCGGTAGCGTACCGGTAATTTTTTAGGACGGTTTTTAGGGATGGTCAACCAGCCTCGGATCAAGGCGTTGTTCCATGAACGCATCTCTACTAAATAAACGGTGATCTTGGGGGTCGACAGATCCTTGCGCTCCAGCACCCGGTACTTTGGCGGCACCTTGCTTAACGAGTCGCGCGTTTTTTGCCAGAACGATACAAAATCAGCCGGGCGGTTATTCTCCGCTACGATCTGATCCGGCCTTACACCAAAAACACGGCGTACGGTATCATCATATAAGGAAAGATTGAAACGAAAACTTAGTTCATAGAACCCAGGCGTTTTAGCAGGTATTTTAAAACTAAGCTTTTTACTGCCACCCGGGCCTATTTTTACTTTTACCGAATCAGTAGATACATGTTTACCGTAGTCGGTTTTAAGCTCATAGCTTACTTTACCTTCCTGAACTTCTTTATAAGTACTTTTAACTTTAATATCGTAAGCTACCTCGGCCGGATCGTTAAAGATAGCATTCCTGATTTTAGGTTTGATATCCAGAAAAACTTCACCTTCCGCCTCACCGCCTTCTTCGTGTTCAGGGGTTTGGCTGTAAGCGGCTACAGGCAGAGCTACACTCATGCATATAGCGAAAATAAAAGTTAAAATTTTATTCATCAGGGCCTGAAAAATCAATAGTTGATAACTTAAACCTTAGGGCAGCAATACCAGCTAAGCATATTTTTACCCACAATAGGGAAAAAATTACCCAATACCCCATATTGTAGAGCAGTATTTGAGCGGTGTGGTTTATCTCGCTGTTATTAAAACAACTTAACCACAGCCACTTTTCCTGCTTTAAATATTAAGTATTAATTAACCGCTATTTGCAATAAATGTTAAGAGGCAAAATCGATACCAACTTAGCCGTAAATAACTGACTTAGGGGACTATGCCATATACGGAAGGCTATAAACAAAACGGGCAGGAAGTACCTGCCCGTTTGATATTTAAATTGTTGCTTCAGCTTTTATGCTTTGCCTTGCCTGCTGCGCGGCCGCTACCATGTTTTGCAACGCCACTTTAGTTTCGGGCCATTTGCGCGTTTTAAGGCCGCAATCCGGGTTTACCCAAAGGTTACGGGCGGGTAGCAGTTCAGCTGCTTTTTCAAGCAGGGCCACCATCTCGGCTGTGGTAGGTACGCGCGGCGAGTGGATATCATAAACACCCGGCCCAATCTCATTAGGGTATTTAAAGTTGGCGAATGCCTCCAGCAATTCCATTTGCGAGCGCGATGTTTCAATGGTGATCACATCGGCATCCATAGCAGCTATATGTTCAATAATATCATTAAACTCGCTGTAGCACATGTGCGTATGTATCTGTGTTTCATCAGTAACGCCACTTGCTGAGATGCGAAAGGCCTTTACAGCCCAGTTAAGGTAAGCTGCCCGGTTAGCCTTGCGCAGCGGTAAGCCTTCGCGAATGGCGGGCTCATCTATCTGTATAATGCCGATGCCGTTTTGCTCAAGGGCAACCACCTCATCACGTATGGCCAGGGCTATCTGGTTGGCGGTAACCTCGCGCGGCTGGTCATCCCGCACAAACGACCATTGCAGTATAGTCACCGGCCCGGTAAGCATCCCTTTCATCAGCTTATCAGTTTGGGCTGCAGCAAAGCGGCTCCACCTAACCGTCATATCGCGCGGGCGCAAAACATCGCCATAAATTACAGGCGGCTTTACGCAGCGGCTGCCATAACTTTGCACCCAGCCGTTTTTGGTAAAAGCAAAGCCGTCCAGTTGCTCGCCGAAGTATTCAACCATATCGTTACGTTCAAACTCGCCATGTACCAGTACGTCAATACCAATTTCTTCCTGCCAGCGTATGGCATCTATGGTGGCTTGCTCAATAGCCTTTTCATAATCAGCGGCGCTTAGCTCGCGCTTTTTAAATTTAGCCCGCAGCTGGCGTATATCTTCAGTTTGCGGGAACGAGCCAATGGTAGTTGTAGGGAAGGCCGGGAGTTTAAAACGCTGCTGCTGTATTTGCTGCCTGTTGGCAAAGCCGCTTACACGTTTATCGTCGGCTTCGGTCAGTTCAGCGATACGTTGTTTAACGGCTACTTTGTGCACCCGTGTTGATAATTTGCGTGCCTCGATAGATTGTTGATTGGCTTGCAGATATTGCTGATCATCAGTACCAGTAGCTATGGCTTTAAGCTCTTTTATCTCGTTCAGCTTCTGCCTGGCAAAACTCATCCAGTTTTTAAGACCGTAATCAAGTTCTGTTTCCAGGCCGAGATCAACCGGACTATGCAGCAGTGAACATGATGGCGCTATCATAACACGCCCGGCACCGATAGCAGCTTTCGCTTTTTCTATCAATTCCAACGACGCTTTATAATCATTCTTCCAGATGTTACGGCCATCAATTACACCTAACGACAGGCTCAGGCTTTCAGGCAGTTGTGCCAACACGTCATTCAATTGTTGCGGCGCGCGTACCAGGTCAATATGCAGGGCGGCAACCGGCAGATTTACGGCAAGCGAGGTATTATCATGCAGGGCATCAAAATAAGTAGCTACTAAAATATTTACACCGTTAACACGATTGCTTATCAATTTATAGGCATATTCAAAGGCTTCCTTCTCTTTTTGCGACAGATCAAGCGCCAGTACAGGTTCATCTATCTGTATCCATTCTGCGCCTTGTTGCTTTAAGCGATTGATGATGTCGACATAGACAGGTACCAGTTTCTTTATCAGGTCGATACGTTCAAAGCGGCTGCCTTTTTCTTTGCCCAATAACAGGTAAGTTACCGGGCCAATCAATACGGGTTTGGCATTGTTGCCCAGGTATTGGCGGGCTTGCTGGTACTCGGCAAATGGTTTTTCAGAGAATATACGGAATTCCTGCACCTGGGTAAACTCGGGTACCAGGTAATGGTAATTGGTATCAAACCACTTGGTCATTTCCAGTGCCGTAATATCCAATCCGTTTTGCTGATAGCCGCGGGCCATGGCAAAATACAAGTCAGTTTCGGTATTAGTTTTAACTTCGGTAAGCACTGGGGCAAAGCGCTCGGGTATTACCCCCAACAGCAGGCTCATATCCAGCACCTGGTCGTAAAAACTGAAATCGTTACAAGGTATCAGGTTAATACCCGCATCCAGTTGTGTTTGCCAGTTTTCTTCCTTAATTGCTTTTCCAACCTGGTTCAGTTCTTTCAGGTCGATTTTGCCTGCCCAGTAATTTTCGCAGGCTTTTTTGAGTTCACGGCGGCTACCAATGCGCGGGTAACCTAAGTTTTGCGTTAGCATTCTTTTAAAAAATTAATTAAATAAATCTGTTAAAAGCGCTTTAGCCTAAGCTTCGCAATGCGTTTGGGGTGGAGTAGAAAGACAGGCACGACGGTACATAGCAATCCCGTCAAAACAGAAGGTTAGCCTAACATGTACATCATACCTGATCAATTGCTTCATACCGCGAAAGCATTGTCAATTCGGTGGCAGGCAGGTCTCCTGGCTTGTAACATTTCTGCCGCTCTTCCCATTTATTAAAACAGTGAGCATTTGTTGGCAGAAACCTTTTGCGTTACTTACAGTTGCGCGACAGCCCGTGATTTGCACACGGTTCCCTATTAATTTAGCGTTTGTAAAACCCGCACCGGTTTGATGAAGAATAAGTAAAGAACTTGCAGGGGCTAAAATAGATAAAATATAATTATCAGGGTTTGCCCAGGTTTTTAAACGACACAACCGCAAATAAATCATTTGCGGCACACATAGCAACCACATAAAAAGACGGATTTTACCGCCGATTTTATATTTATTTAATGGATAAATAACATTTAAACAAATTAAATTTTGTTATGGAAGCTTTTTAATTATATTAGGAAGTCCGAAATCATGTAAAACCAATTAATTGTGATGAGAGGGTTTAAATTAAATCGCCACCGGAATTTAACCTTTGAGGAAGTATTTGAGCATTATAAGCTGCAGGTTTATAATCAGGTTTACGCTATAGCAAAGTCTGGTTACGCAGCCGAAGAAATTACCCAGGAGATATTCATCAAGCTTTGGACAAATGCCGAGGCCTTGAATGATGTAAAAAACCTGGGCGGTTACATTTATACCATTACACGTAACTATTCCCTTAATTATTTGCGTAAAGCTGCCAGCGATACCCGGCTGGTTAACGAGCTGATGCGCGTAGCCGTTGTTGATGATAACAATACAGAGGCTCGCCTTGCGGTTTCTGAATGCAGGCAATTGATATCGCGCGCTGTAGGCCGGCTATCGCCACAACGCCAGTTGGTTTATAAACTATGTAAAGAGGACGGCATGACGTATGACGAAATTGCCGCGCAGCTCAACCTCTCAAAACATACGGTAAAAAACCACCTGATGGCCGCCCTTAGCTTTATAAATACATACCTTACCAAAAATGGTGTCCACTCGGCCATGGTGCTGCTGTTTTGCTGCATTTATAACCAATAGCACTACAAACAAATTTTATTTTACTTTTTATTAGTCTGATAGCTGATTTACTGTGTCTTTAGTATATCAATCAGTTATTAAATGGATCAAAGTCAGCGTAAATCAGAACTTCTTAAAAAGTACATGGGCAATACGTGTACACGCGGGGAGTTTGATGAATTGTTTGAAATGCTAAGGCAGGCAGACAATTTTGATGATTTTGACCTTGCCTTTAAAAACCATTGGGATAAAGCATCACAGGTGGCCACGCCCAAAGCGGCAAATCTGGGTGGCATCCGGCAAAACGTTGTAATGCGCCTGTGGAGCATGCGCAGGGGGCGCGTACGCGTTAAATACGCAACTGCCATTTTATTGATATGCGGCGCGGCGCTGTTTTTATTTAACCGTTACCAAAAGCCCGAGGCGCCGGTTTACCAAACCGCACAAACTTCAGCAGCCAAAACAAAAGTAGTATTATTGGCTGATGGCACCCGCGTTACATTGAATGCCAACAGCAGCTTACGCTATCCCGATAATTTCAATGCCGATAAACGCGAAGTGTACCTGACGGGTGAAGCTTATTTTGAAGTATTTCATGATGCAGAAAAACCATTTGTAATTCACTCCGGCAAGTTGCTTACCCATGTTTTGGGCACAACCTTTACGGTTAGCGCTTATCCGCAGGCGGCATCCCCGTTAAATGTAACCGTACTAACCGGCAAGGTAGCCGTAAAGCATCAGCAGGCCAATGCCCTTGCGGTGCTTACCCGGGGCGAATCAGCAACCATGAGTTACGGCAAAACACGGTTTGAACTGACCAAACTCAAAAATCCCGAAGACGCCATTGCCTGGATTGATGATAAATTGATTTTTGAAAACACCGATCTGAAGCAGGTTGCCGCCGTTTTGAGTAACAAGTACGGCGTCAGCATCATTATAAATGATAAAAAGCTGGCCGACCAGCGCATAACCGCCATTTTTCAGGGTCAAAGCCTGCAAGGCATCTTAAAAGCCGTTACCAAAATAACGCATACCAATTATACCACCGTTAACAACAATACCTATACAATAAGCACCAATAAACAGTAACATACTTAACCCCAAAAAAGAAGGAGAGAAATTATAGATAAAATCACGACATAAAAAAAGGTTGAATGTGGTACCAGCACATCCAACCCCTGGGCATGTTGCCCCAAATTCATAGCCAAACCCTGTAAAGGGCATTTCATCACTATAAATTTTGATCAAATATATGACAAATAAATCATTGTCCTCTCATTTGATATGCAAAGCATTTATGCGGCTAACACTAATTTGTACCATCATTTCTGTTTGCTTTACATACGCGTCAGCCAAAAAACTTTCCGCGCAGGATTTGAACACCCGTATATCGCTGCACGTAACCAATATGCCGGTTAAGGATGTGCTGCGCCGGATAAACAAAGAAACCAAAATCAGCTTTGCCTTCAGCAATACTATTGTAACCACCCAACAGGTAAGCGTTGATGCCCGCAACGAGCAACTGGGCGCTGTTTTAAAAAGAATGCTAAGCCCTATCGGGATGGATTATTCCATATCAGGCAATGTGGTTTTAATTGATAAAAAGAGTCCTGTTGCCGATGAACCCGCTCCGGCAGAGAGCAACACCATACCTGCACCGGTAAAAATTAGCGGCACCGTGGTTGACGATGCCAGGCAGCCGCTGATAGGCGTAAGCGTAATGATAAAAGGCAGCAACAATGGCACCGTAACCAATGCAGACGGCCGCTATACCATTACCGCGCCGGACGATAACAGCATCCTGGTATTCTCGTACATGGGTTTTATTACCCAGGAGATAAACGTTAACGGCCGCAGTACGATTGACGTGCAGCTGGCTGAAAATAAAAAAGAACTGAACGAGGTGGTGGTAACCGCTCTTGGTATCTCTAAGCAAAAGAAAGCACTGGCCTACGCCGTAACCGAGGTTAAGGGTGACGAATTTACCCAGGCACGCGAGAATAACGTAGCCAACGCTTTAACCGGTAAAGTGGCCGGTGTTAACGCCACAGGCCTATCAACCGGGCCGGGCGGATCGAGCAGGGTATTGATACGCGGTAATGGCTCCCTGTCAGGCAGCAATCAGCCATTATATGTGGTAAACGGTATGCCTATTGACAACACGGTACCGGGCGGTAGCGCCTCTACCAATGCGGGCGGGGGCAACGTTGACCGTGGTGATGGTATTGCGGGCATTAACCCGGATGATATTGAATCCATGAGCGTATTAAAAGGTGGTACCGCCGCCGCGCTTTATGGCGCGAGGGCTGCCAACGGCGTTATTTTGATCACCACCAAAAAAGGCCGTGCTGGTAAAGGTATCGGTGTGGAGTATAACTCAACCTTCACGGCGGAGAGCCCGTCCGTATTCCCTGACTGGCAGTATGAGTATGGCCAAGGCGATGGCGGTGTAAAACCGATGACACAGGCCGCCGCCATACAAACCGGCCGCCGCTCGTTCGGTGCGCGTATTGACGGCTCAACGTATGTAGGTTTTGACGGACTTGAGCATGCTTACACGGCACAAAAGGATAACATCAAAAACTTTTACCGTACAGGTACCAACTTAACCAATACGGTTGCTTTTACCGGCGGTACCGAGGCGGTAACCTATCGCTTCTCCATGTCTGACCTGGATAGTAAAAGCATTTTGCCGAACAGCGATTTTAACCGTAAAACAGGAAACCTTAACGTAAGCGGTAAGCTGGGTACAAAATTGAGCTTTGAAGCTTCGGCACAGTATAATATTGAGAATGCCAAAAACCGTGCGAGCGCAGGTGACGCATTGGGTAACCCTAACTGGACGCCTTACATGATTGCCAATACCGCCGACATCCGCTGGCTTGACCCGGGTTATGATGCCAACGGCAACGAAATTCCGTGGAATGATGCATCCATCGCCTCAAACAGCTACTTTGTAGTGAACAAGTATCAGCAAAAGGATACTAAGAACCGCTTTATCGGCCAGGCCGGAGTAACTTATCAGTTCCTTAAAAGCTTGTCTATAAAGGGTGTGGTAAGCCGCGACTTTTATAATTACAACTATAAGTACATCATCCCGACAGGCACTTTATATGTACTCAATGGCCAGTATAATGAGTTGAAAGCAGATGCATCAGAAACCAACGCATTGGTAACGCTAAATTATAATACCCAGGTGAAGGACTTCGGCATTTCCGCCTTTGTCGGTGCAAACCAGCAGCGCTCGGTTTACAATCAAGTAAATATTGTAGGCGCAAACTATATTATTCCATACTTCTATAGCCCACTTAATTTATCGACAATATCTACCACACCAACTAATTACAAAACCGCCATCAACTCCTTAATGGGATCGGCCGATTTGAGTTACAAAAACTTTGCTTACCTGACCTTTACCGGCCGGCAGGATTGGTTTTCAACGCTTAGTCCGCAAAACAACAGTATCTTCTACCCTTCAGTAGGCGGCAGTTTTGTACTGTCCGAAGCATTTAAAATGCCGCAGTCAATCACTTATGCCAAGGTGCGTGCATCATGGGCGCAGGTAGGCGGCGGCGCGCCCGGGCCATATGCTATAAATCAAGCGTTTTTAATGGTGCCGAGTTCTGGGCAGCCGCTGCAAAACGTATCAAGCACCGTGATGACCAACAGAAACCTGCGGCCATACACCTCAACTACTACCGAGGCCGGTGTGGAAGCACGGTTTTTAAATAACCGAATAGGTTTCGATCTGACAGTATATAATCGTAAAACAACTGATGATATCGTAGAAGTTGCCATATCGGGCACATCAAGTTATAATGCTGTTATACTTAACGTAGGTGAGTTAAGCAATAAAGGTATTGAGGGTTTGGTGAACGGCACGCCGGTAAAAACCAACAATTTTACCTGGAGCGCCAGCTATAACGTAGCCTATAATAAAAATGAGGTTTTAAAACTCGCGGCCGGTTTAAATCAGATCCAGATGGCATCATCGGTAAACGGCTGGGGCTACATCAACAATATTGTTGGCCAGCCTTTTGGCAGCATTGTGGGTACCCGTATGCAGCGCGATGCCGCGGGCAATGTGGTATTTAATGCAACTACCGGCTTGCCTGTTGCTACCCCACTGCAAACCTTAGGTAATGGCGTTGCGCCGTTAACCATGGGCTTAACCAATGATTTTAAATACAAGAGGTTTAGCCTGAATGTATTGGTTGATGGCAAGTTTGGCAACAAGATACTATCGCTGATGGAAATTTACGGTACTCGCTTGGGCCTGATGAAAAGTACTTTACCTGGCCGTGACGGTGGCTTAACTGTAAGCGGTGTTGACCAAGCCGGTAATTCATACTCGCGTACAGTGCCTGTAGCCGATCTGCGTACTTATTATGATAACTATAAATCATATTCCGAACTCTTTTTGCACGATGCCAGCTTTGTTAAACTGCGCCAGGTTATACTAAGCTACAACATTCCTGTCGATAAGCTGAAGTTTGCCAAACTACAGGGAGCAAGCATTGCCTTTGTAGCCCGCAACCTGTTAACGCTGTATAGCCAGACCGATAATTTTGACCCGGAATCAAGCTTTACCAATGACCGGGCACAGGGTTTTGAGTCGTTCGGTTTGCCGCGTACCCGCAGTTTCGGTTTAAACCTGATGGTTAAGTTTTAATTAGGCATTGATCCATTAATAATTAAAAGGACAATTTGAGATGAAAAGAAACTTAAAAAAATATATAGCGCTACTTACAGTTGGCATATTGGGTTTGCAGGCGTGCGATAAGGGTTTTGAGGAGATGAACACCAACCCTAACACATCACCTAACCCTACTCCGGCATTTGTGTTCACCAAATCAGTACTTGACGGTGCGGGCGATGTGCTTAACCTTTTACAAGGCACCATGCAGTACACTACCAGCTATAATGACGTGGCAGGCTTTGGAGCCAAGTATGTACTGAGCCAAAGCCAGCAATCGTGGACGGTATTCAACAACGCTTACCCGAAGGAAATAAATGAGATAACCCAGGTAATAACCGCTTTAGGGAGCGATGCCGCCCTGTCAAACCAATTGCAATGCGCACGTATATGGCGGGCCTATTGCTTTAGCCGCATTACGGATTTGTATGGCGATGTGCCCTACAGCCAGGCTGGTAAGGGCTATACGGATGATTTATATATGCCGGTTTACGATGAACAAAAAAACATCTACGCCGACATGTTGAAGGAGCTTGATGAGGCTGCCACTGCAATTAATACTACAGGTGCAGGCTTCGGCGCTGCCGACCTTATTTACAAAGGCAATATGGCTCAGTGGAAAAAGTTTTCCTACTCGTTAATGCTGCGTTTGGCCATGCGCATGACCAAGGTTGACATTGCCGCTGCCGAAACCTGGGCCAAAAAGGCTATTGCCGGTGGCGTGATACTGGATGATGCCGATGTTGCCAAGGTTACCGGTTACGTATTAACCGGGCAGGATATCAACAAAAACCCGCTCGCGTTGAATTTGTATAACTCCGATTATATTGCGGCTAACGGTAACAGTAACCCGGAAGGTGGAAAATTCCAAGATGTTTTCATTAACTTCCTGAAAACTAATAACGATCCGCGCCTGGGTGTGCTTTCGGTTGTATGGAATGGTACAACTCCCGATACTATATCAGCCATACAAAAAGGCATGTCGGCCATGTTGGGCACCAAACCGGCTGACTTTGTAACCTACTCGGAGCCTAACCCGGCAACCATATTACAATTTAATAGCCCGTACTTACTACTCACCAATGCCGAAACTAACTTTTTGTTGGCCGAGGCCGCTTTGCGCGGGTGGTACACAGGTGCATCGGCAAGTGTGGCTTACGAGAATGGCATAAGCGCCGCCATGAGGCAGTGGGCGCAGTTTGGTACCGGCGCGGGTAATATATCTGACAATCAGATACAAACTTACATCCGTTACCATAAGCTGAATACTGCCGGTACTGTTGATGCGCAGTTAGAGCAGATATACACCCAGTTTTGGGTGGGCGTTTACCCTAATGCTACCGAAACCTGGAATACCTACAGGCGCACCGGCTATCCTAAGCTTACCCCTAATAATTATGTGGGCAATGCTACCGGAGGTAAAATATTCAGGCGGTTTTTATACCCGGCAACGGAGCAAAATTTAAACGGAACCAACTACAGAGCAGCTATTGCCCGCCAGGGCCCGGATGAGTTTCTGACCCGCATGTGGTGGGATCGTCCATAACAAATAAAAAGAATTTGGTTAGTTAAGTGGCGAATAGTCCCGCCGGTTTAATGATTTGCCGGCGGGCTATTCATTCTTTAACTTAGTCATATTCAACATAAAGGAAAAACAAACAATTAATACAATGGAAAGAAGATCGATCGTAAAAAAAATGTTGGCATCAGTAGCCGGTTTATCTGTTTTTGGCTTAGCTAAGGCAGCCCCGGTACAGGCGGCGGAAGAGAAGGAAGTAAACAATGTTACCATGCAGGATGATGTCCCGCTGTTTTCAGGCTCAACCAAACTGGGTAACATGATCTTTATAGCCGGTAAAGGCGCGCACACCGCACCGTTTGAAATTAAAGCCCACACCGAGATCGTGCTGAAAGAACTGGAGCAGGAGCTGAAAAAAGCGGGCTCATCAATGGAGAAAGTGCTGAAGGTGAATGTTTATCTGAACGATATTGCCGATTATAAGGGCATGAACGAGGTATACAAAGGCCGTTTCGGTAAAAAACCTCCGGTGCGTACCACAGTAGCTGTTGCCAAAGGCGGCGTACCCGGCGACTCGCTGGTTGAGATGGACTGCATTGCCTATGTATGATCGGTTAAAACCACCATTAAACTTTGATAATGAAACGTAGAAACGTTATAAAAAGCCTGTCAATGCTCCCCTTTGCGGGGGCGCTGACAGCTAAAGCAGCAAGCGCTGTTACCCCTGAAGCAACTACGGCACCTAAACGCGATTTTTTTAAAGAGCTTGGCGTTACCCCGGTGATAAACGCGTCGGTTACCATGACCTTTCTTTCAGGCTCGCTGATGCTGCCGGAGGTATTGGAGGCCATCAACTCCACCTCGTATGATTTTGCCAATCTTTATGAATTACAGGATAAAGTCGGTGCTAAAATTGCCGAAATGCTGCACTGCGAAGCGGCGATGGTAACATCAGGCGCGGCATGTGCCATGGTACTGGGCACAGCCGCCTGCATTACAGGTACCGATGAGCAAAAGATAAAAATGCTGCCCAACCTACCAGGCCCACGCCCCGAGGTAATCATGCAAAAATCGCACAGGTATTTGTTTGATCAGGCGGTGCTTACCACCGGCGCCAAAATTATTGAAGTTGAAGGTGCTGCCGCTATGGCTGCCGCTATAAACAGCAACACGGTAATGGCTTTGTTTTTTAACGCGGCCGGCAAAAGCAGCATTACCCACGAGGAGTTTTTAAAGGTAGCCAAGGCCAAAAATATCCCAACCTTTCTGGATGCAGCGGCAGATGTACCGCCTGTTGAAAACCTGTTCAAGTTTCAAAAGATGGGGTTTGACCTGGTAACCTTCTCTGGTGGTAAAATGATCCGCGGACCGCAAAGTGCCGGGTTGTTGTTTGGCCGTAAGGATCTGATAGCCGCGGCGCGTTTGAACCATAGTCCGCATGAGGCACCGATAGGCAGACCGATGAAGGTGAATAAAGAAGAAATGTTTGGTATGTATGCCGCTTTGAAGGCTTACCTGGAGCGTGACCATAAAAAGGAATGGGCCGACTGGGAACAGCGTACCAAGACCATCGGCACTAAACTGGAAACCGTACCGACTGTGAAAACCCGCATGGTGGTTGATCCGGGACCGGCAAACGCCTTCCCTAGCTTGTTTGTGAACTGGGATCGGGCTAAAATAAAAACCACCCCTAAACAGGTAGTCGCGGCATTAAAAAGCGGTACCCCAAGCATAGTGGCCAATGAGCGGGATGACTCGCTGATTGTTGGCGTAGTACTGTTACGTCCTGACCAGATAGATATCGTAGCTAACCGGGTTAAAGCTATTTTACAACAAGCATCAGCCTAACATCAAGCATCTTACGGAATTGCTTATTTGATACATTATACCATGAAAAAGATACTTGTTTTAATACTGACGGCGCTATGTTTGGGCAATGCGGTATCGGCACAAACCTATAGCATACTGATAAAGGACGGCCACGTTATCGACCCTAAGAATAACATTGACGAGGTAATGGATGTAGCCATTGCTGACGGCAAAATTGTTAAGGTAGCTAAAAACATCAGCGGTACTGCCAAACAAACGGTTGATGCGAAAGGCCTTTACGTTACACCCGGACTGATCGATATTCACTCGCATAATTTTTTTGGCACCGCGCCCGACCATCAGTATGAGAACGGCAACCTGGCCCTGCCGCCGGATGGCTTTACCTTTCGTAATGGTGTAACTACCGTGGTTGATGCAGGCAGTTCGGGCTGGCGTACTTTTACTACGTTTAAGGAGCAAACCATTGATCAATCGCAAACCCGGGTACTGGCTTTTTTGAACATTGTTGGCGAGGGAATGCGCGGTGGATACGAGCAGAATTTGAATGATATGGACACCCGCATGTCGGCATTAATGGCTAAACGGTTTAAAAACTACATTGTAGGCTTTAAAGTAGCGCATTATGAGGGGCACGACTGGTCGCCGGTTGACCGTGCCGTGGCCGCAGGCAAAGAGGCCGGTAATATACCTGTAATGATAGACTTTGGCGGAAGCCAACCGCCATTACCCATTGAAGAATTGTTTATGCAGCACCTGCGCCCCGGCGATATTTTTACACATTGCTTTGCGCAGATAAACGGCCGGGAATATATTGTTGATCAGCAAACGCAAAAGGTAAAGCCCTTTGTATTGGAGGCCCGCAAGCGCGGTATTTATTTTGATGTGGGTTATGGCGGCATCAGCTTTGCATTTTCGCAGGCCATACCGGCGGCAAAGGAGGGCTTTTTTCCGAGCTCTATCAGTACCGATATTCATACCGGCAGCATGAACAATGCCATGAAGGATATGTTGACAACCATGTCGAAATTCCTGGCTTTGGGTATGGATCTGAAAAGCGTGATCAAGGCTTCAACCTCAAACCCCGCTATGGAAATAAAACACGAGGAATTAGGCAACCTAAGCGTTGGCGCCGAGGCTGATGTGGCGGTATTAAACATCCGCAAAGGCAAATTCGGTTTGTTTGATTACACCGGCCGCAAGGTTGAAACGGATAAAAAACTGGAGTGCGAACTGACCATACGCGCAGGCAAAATAGTGTACGATCTGAATGGCATTGCCAATCCTATCGCAATCCGTTAATTTGTTAGCTGAAGTTTATTTGTATGAGATTTAAGAAGATTGCCATTGGTTTAAGCGTATTGTTAGGTTGGTTTGCTGATGCCAATGCCCAGACCATCACCCGCGACGAACTGATATTTTACACCTCGGAATGGAAAGGCGAACGTTTTAAGGATGGCCGCCCCAAAATACCTGACGCGCTGATAGAACGTGCCAAAAACATAGGCATTGAAGAAGCCTGGACGGTTTTACGCAACGAGGGTTACAACAACCAGTTTGAGCGTGGCTGGAAAACGGTTAACGACAAACCGGTGGTCGGCCGCGCGGTAACGGCCATGTTTATGCCTGCAAGGCCCGATATTGAAAAGAACATTAAAGAACGCGGTAATAAGCAGGGCCGAAAAGGCAACACCAACGCCTGGCCTATTGATGTGCTTACCACCGGCGATGTGTATGTGGCCGATGGTTTTGGCAAAGTGAAAGACGGTACGCTGATTGGCGATAACCTGGGCAACTCTATCTTCAAAAAATCAGGTAACGGGGTTATTTTTGACGGTGGTGCCCGCGACTTACAAGGGCTGGCCAAAATAGATGGATTTAATGCTTTTGTTCGCGATTTTGATCCATCCTACCTGGCCGAGTCGGTGTTGATGGGGTTGAATACACCTATCCGCATAGGGCAGGCTATTGTGTTGCCCGGCGACTTGGTGATCTCAGAACGGGAGGGCGTATTGTTTATCCCCGCTCATCTGGCCGAAAAGGTAATTATCACCGCTGAATTTATTGGCTTGCGCGATAAGTTTGGGCAAGAAATGCTCAAAGCAGGCACTTACACCACAGGCGAAATTGATAGTCAATGGACAGCACAAATAAAAGACGCCTTTATCAAATGGCTCGAAAAGCATCCCGAAGAAATGAAAATGACCCGTGCGCAGTTAGACCAGTTTATGGAAAAACGTACCTGGTAGTTTAACATACTATTTATTAAAGCCCTGTTGTTATGCCAACGGGGCTTTGTTGTTTAAAAGCGTCTATTAAAAAGTAAAATAAATTTGCGCAAGCATTTAATTGCGTATATATTAGCAAGCAAATACTTGCATATTATTTATGGATGCCAGACGTGATGTTTTCCAGGCCATTGCCGACCCTACCCGCCGTGCCATTTTAGGCATGGTAGCTAATCAACCCCAAAATGTAAACGCCCTTGCCGAAAAGTTTGACGTAAGCAGGCAGGCGGTATCATTACATGTTAAAATACTGCACGAGTGCGGCTTGCTTACCATAAGGCAAAAGGGACGCGAACGTTACTGCGAGGGCCGGTTTGATAAGTTAAGCGAAGTGGCCGAATGGATAGAGCAATACCGTAAATTCTGGAATAGCAGGCTTGATTCGCTCGAACAATATCTTAACCAAATACAAACTAAAACCGATAAACCATGACACAAACTACAAATCAGTCACTTGTTTTAAGGCGTACACTTAACGCGCCTATCCGGATGGTGTTCAATGCCTGGACAGACCGGGAAGCACTCGCCCAATGGTGGGGGCCACAAGGTTCAACCGTAACCGTTAAGGAATTTAACCTTACGCCGGGCGGCTTGTTCCATTACCATTTAAATTCGCAGCATGGCGAGATGTGGGGATTGTTCAAATTCAGTGAGATAAACGAACCAGACAAACTGGTGTTTGTAAGCTCATTTTCTGACGAGGACGGCAATCTTACCCGCGGCCCTTTTTTCCCTAACTGGCCATTAGAAGTGCTGAATGTGCTCACCCTTGAGGAATCGGAAGGCAAAACCTTACTTACCTTAACCGCCGCGCCCATTAACGCTACTGATGATGAAACAAAAGTGTTTACCGATCTGCATCAATCCATGCAGCAAGGTTATGCGGGCACATTTGTTCAACTGGAAAATTATCTCTCAAAACAATAGATCATGCAAAACGAGAAGAACACCATCACCAGTACGCGCGAGTTCAATTATCAGCGCGAGCAGGTATATAATGCCTTTGCTAATCCGGAATACATAGCGCAATGGTGGGGGCCGAATGGCTTTACCAATACCATCCACACATTTGACCTTAAACCCGGCGGCGACTGGACACTGACTATGCACAGCCCGGATGGACAGGATTTTTACAACGTGAGCAAGTTTGAGCAGGTAATAGCGCCGGAGCTTATTGTGTACAAACACCTCGACCCGGTACACGTATTTACAGGGTCGCTGGCGTTCGGTTATTCATCAGGCAAAACGAGGGTTGTGTTTACAATGACTTTTGAAAGCGATGAGGAATACTATAAAGTAAAGGATTTTGTTATACCAGCCAACGAGCAGAATTTTGACCGTCTGGAAAAAGTATTAAGCACCATGCCTGCCAACCGCGAGCTGATTTTTAGCCGGTTGCTGAATGCCCCGCGTGAACTAGTTTTTGATGTATGGACAAAGCCGGAACACATCATCAACTGGTGGGGGCCAAATGGCTTTACCAATACTATCGACTACATGGATGCCGGTGAAGGCGGTAGCTGGAAATATACAATGCACGGACCCGACGGACGCGATTACCCTAACTTTATAAAATATACCGAGGTAGTAAAGCCCGAAAAAATCCGCTACCTTCATGGTGAGCATGAGGGGGACAACGGCCAGTTTGAGGGATCGGTAACTTTAGAGGAGGCTGGCATTAACCAAACGCGGCTCACTATGCGACTGCTGTTTCATAGCGCTGAGGAACTTGAATATGTGGTAGGTGAATTTGGCGCTGCTGATGGTGGCAACCAAACGCTGAACAAGTTAACCAATTACATAAATCAACTCGTATCATGAAAAAAGAGAACCTGATTTACTGGATATTCACCATACTATTGGTGGCATCCATGTTGTTTTCGGCCATTGGAGGCTTTAAGCCTACACCCGAAGCAAACGCTATGATGAAGCACATTGGCTTTGGGGCGCACGTGCTGCCCCTACTGAGTGTACTTAAGGTTTTAGGCTGTATAGCATTATTAGTACCGGGCTTTGTAAGGCTTAAAGAATGGGCCTACGCCGGTTTTACTTTTGATCTGATTGGCGCGGTATATTCCTTCATTGCCGTAGGCGATCCGGTAATAATGTGGGCGCCTATCCTGTTAGGCTTCGTATTCATCGCCATGTCATACATCTATTGGCATAAAAAGTTGAAGCTTCAAGCCGCGCAATCCCTCAGATAACAAACCACTGATAGTAAAATAAAAAAGCCCGCTGATTTTGTCAGCGGGCTTTATGTTTATGTGAATGAAACTTATTTCGATTCCTCTTCGGTAGTTTTACCTTCACTTTTCTTGTCAATGATCTTGATCTGATCGGCTTCCTTATCGTAATCCACCTGCATCACATCACCATCATTAAGTTCGCCTTTCAAAATTTCCTCTGCAATCGGGTCTTCCAGGTATTTCTGAATAGCGCGTTTAAGCGGGCGGGCACCAAATTGTGAATCGTAACCTTTCTCAGCTATAAACTCTTTAGCGCTATCAGTAAGCTCAATTTTGTAACCCAAGCTATTTACACGGCCAAACAGGTGAGCAAGCTCGATATCGATGATCTTGAATATCTCCTCTTTACCCAAGGCGTTAAACACGATCACATCATCAATCCGGTTCAGGAACTCCGGCGCAAAAGCACGTTTCAATGCGTTTTCAATCACACCTCTTGAATGCGCTTCAGCTTGTGATGTTTTGGCAGCTGTAGTGAAACCTACACCTTGGCCAAAATCCTTTAACTGGCGTGCGCCAATGTTCGAGGTCATGATGATGATGGTATTCCTGAAGTCAACCTTACGGCCTAACGAGTCAGTCAACTGCCCTTCGTCCAACACCTGTAACAGAATGTTGAATACGTCAGGGTGAGCTTTTTCAATCTCGTCAAGCAATACCACCGCGTATGGTTTACGGCGTACCTTCTCGGTTAACTGTCCGCCTTCTTCGTAACCCACATAGCCCGGAGGCGCTCCAACTAAACGTGATACCGCGAATTTCTCCATGTACTCGCTCATATCAATCTGTATCAGCGCGTCTTCAGTATCAAACATAAAGCGGGCAAGCTCTTTGGCTAATTCCGTTTTGCCTACACCTGTTGGACCGAGGAAGATGAATGAACCAATCGGCTTTTTTGGATCCTTTAAACCCGCGCGAGTACGTTGTATCGCACGTGTCAGTTTCTTGATCGCGTCTTCCTGACCAATAATTTTACCTGAGATAGTATTGCTCATGGCAAGCAGCTTAGCGCTGTCAGCCTGGCCAACCTTTTGTACCGGTATACCGGTCATCATGGCTACCACCTCGGCAACATTATCTTCGCTTACGGTGTAGCGTTTTGATTTTGTTTCGGCTTCCCAAACTGATTTTGCCTGATCAAGTTCTTCCAGCAGGTGCTTTTCGGTATCACGAAGCTTGGCAGCTTCCTCATACTTCTGGCTACGAACTACTTTATTTTTTTCGATCTTGATCTGCTCTATCTTCTGCTCAATATCCAGTATGTTTTGCGGTACGTGAATATTGGTTAAGTGCACACGTGAACCAGCTTCATCAAGCGCGTCAATCGCCTTGTCAGGTAAAAACCTGTCGGTTATGTAGCGGGTGGTCAGGTTAACGCAAGCTTCAATAGCTTCCGGCGTATAGGTCACACCGTGATGCTCCTCATATTTCTCCTTAATGCGGTTTAGTATCTCTACAGTTTCGTCTGGGGTAGCAGGTTCAACCATTACTTTTTGGAAACGGCGATCCAAAGCCCCATCCTTTTCAATGTACTGGCGATACTCGTCTAACGTTGTAGCGCCAATGCATTGTATCTCGCCCCTGGCTAAAGCCGGTTTAAACATGTTCGATGCATCCAGTGAGCCTGAAGCGCCGCCGGCACCTACAATGGTGTGGATCTCATCAATGAACAGGATCACGTCCGGAGATTTTTCCAGTTCGTTCATCACGGCTTTCATACGCTCCTCAAACTGGCCGCGGTATTTGGTACCTGCCACCAGTGATGCCAGGTCAAGCGTAACCACGCGTTTGTTGAACAATACCCGCGATACCTTGCGCTGAACAATACGCAGTGCCAAACCCTCGGCTATGGCTGATTTACCAACACCCGGTTCGCCAATCAAAATAGGGTTGTTCTTTTTACGGCGAGACAGGATTTGCGATACACGCTCGATCTCCTTTTCCCGGCCAACAATCGGGTCAAGACGGCCTTCTTCGGCAGCTTTGGTCAAATCACGGCCAAAGTTGTCAAGCACCGGTGTTTTTGATTTGATGTCTGACACCTTCTTTGGCTGGCTAAATGATTCTTCTTCCTTAAAGTCGTCATCGCCACCTGTTGACGAGCCCGGCATCTCGTCGGTTATGTCATTTTTGTGCGATTCAACCGCCGCTTTAAATACCTCGTAGTTCACATTGAATTGCGATAGTATCTGTGAGGCAATGTTATCCTCATCGCGAAGGATTGACAGCAGCAGGTGCTCAGTGCCTATCACATCGCTTTTAAATATTTTTGCTTCGAGGTAAGTGATCTTCAATACCTTTTCGGCTTGTTTGGTCAGCGGTATGCTGCCAATGTTTACGTTAGTTCCGGTTGTTCCTTTTACGGCATCCTCAACAGCACGGCGCAGTTTAGCGGTATCAACGCTGAAACCCTTTAGCAATTTTATTGCTACACCGTCACCATCGCGAATTAAACCCAACAAAAGATGTTCGGTACCTATATAATCATGCCCAAGGCGGATGGCCTCTTCCCTGCTATATTGTATCACATCCTTAACGCGTGGCGAAAATTTAGCTTCCATATATACCTTTCTTATGTGTGAACGTCCTTACCTCTCAATTCGCATCAATCGTTAAAGACGTGATTTTCCTATTTTTATCAACAACACTGCCAATAATCGGGGGCTACCCAAAACAGACATTGCGATGATAATGCAATCTATAAATTTTAACCAATCCCAACAATTTTATAACAACAAAAGCAGTGTTTTTCTTTTTATTTTTACAAATACGTTGAATTACAATAATTTGACACACTGGGCAGCCAAAAAGTTTAATTGGTAAAACTTGCTGAAGCCCTGTTACATTACATACGGCAAATTCGTCAGCACGGATGACAGAAAGGCATACATTTTTTTTCTGCCAGATACTCAACGCTCCTTTTTAATCAGTACCTTTATTATTCAAACCAAACCAATTATGAAAACAATCATCCTTTTAGCGGCAGCGTACCTGATTATTTCGGCAAATGCAACGTTAGCGCAAACCAACCAGCCTCCTAACAATCCTGCATATTACGTTGAGGGTACAACTATTAACCGTGCGTACTTCGCCTATATTAAACCGGATAGCATTAAAGAAATTCACGTTATAAAAAAAGATGACGAGCATCCAAATGGAGCTATTTACATCAGCCTTAAAAATCCGGACTATTTGAAAAGTATGCTTGCCGACAAGCTATTATCCATAAAAGATATTTTACGACTTAAAGGTATAGCAGTTAGGAAAAATCAATCTTTAGTATATGTCTGGGATGGCAAGCTACTAACCGACACATCCAACGTACGTGTGCCTGAAAGCTATCTGAGATCGGTAAGGTTAACACCTGCCGTAAATATGCCTTATTTTAAAACCGCGCTGCCTAACACATCGGTAGTAACAATTTTTACCGGCGTTAAGGATGGAAAGATAATGATAAGGGGCGGCGAAACAAGCCGTTAAACCTTTATTGCTTTTTTTTGGCTTATTAATATTCATTAGCAGATATTTGCCCCTCTAACAAGCAAATAATGGCAGACGAAAAAATAATATTCTCGATGGCCGGGGTAAATAAAATATTCCCGCCGCAAAAACAGGTTCTTAAAAATATATACCTCTCCTTTTTTTATGGCGCCAAGATCGGTGTTATCGGTTTAAATGGCTCGGGTAAATCATCCTTACTAAAAATCATCGCCGGGGTTGATAAAAGCTACCAGGGCGAAGTTGTGTTTTCGCCAGGTTATACCGTTGGCATGTTAAGCCAGGAGCCGGAGCTCGATCCTGAAAAAACCGTACGCGAAGTGGTTGAAGAGGGCGTGTCAGAAATTACCGCTATCTTAAAGGAATATGAAGACATTAACGAAAAATTCGGACTTGAAGAGTACTACAGCGATGCCGATAAAATGGATAAGCTGATGGCGCGCCAGGGTGAATTGCAGGACAAGATAGATGCCGTTAACGCCTGGGAACTGGATACCAAGCTGGAGCGTGCCATGGATGCCTTGCGCTGCCCGGAGCCTGATACTAAAATAGCCGTACTATCGGGCGGGGAGCGCCGCCGTGTGGCTTTGTGCCGCTTGTTATTACAGGAGCCGGATGTATTGCTGCTGGACGAGCCTACCAACCACCTGGATGCTGAATCAATCGACTGGCTGGAGCAGCACCTGCAGCAATATAAAGGCACCGTAATAGCTGTAACGCATGATCGTTACTTCCTTGACAATGTAGCCGGCTGGATACTGGAGCTTGATCGTGGCGAGGGCATCCCGTGGAAAGGCAACTACTCATCATGGCTTGACCAAAAGGCCAAACGCCTGGCACAGGAAGAGAAAACCGAAAGCAAACGCCAGAAAACCCTGGAGCGTGAGCTGGAATGGGTGCGCATGGCACCAAAGGCCCGCCAGGCGAAGGGCAAAGCCCGTTTATCAAACTATGAGAAACTAGCATCTGAAGAGACGAAGGACAGGGAAGAAAAGCTGGAGCTGTTCATTCCGCCCGGCCCGCGTTTGGGTAATGTGGTTATTGAGGCTAGCAATGTTACTAAAGCTTATGGGGATAAGGTATTGTTCGAAAACCTGAGCTTCTCGCTGCCACCGGCAGGTATTGTGGGCATTATAGGTCCTAACGGCGCGGGTAAAACCACTTTGTTCCACCTGATCACCGGGCAGGACGTACCAGATGCGGGTACTTTCCGCGTAGGCGAAACCGTAGCTTTAGGTTATGTTGACCAAATGCACGATGACCTGGATGCCAATAAATCCGTATGGGAAAATGTTACCGGCGGTACGGACAACATTGTGGTGGGCAACCGCACCATCAACTCACGCGCTTATGTATCACGCTTTAACTTCAACGGCGCCGATCAGCAAAAAAAGATAGGCGTACTATCGGGCGGTGAGCGTAACCGTGTGCATTTGGCCATAACCCTTAAAAAGGGCAGTAACGTGTTGCTGCTGGATGAGCCTACCAATGATATTGACGTAAATACACTGCGTTCGTTAGAGGAAGCATTGGAGAACTTTGGCGGCTGTGCCGTAGTGATCAGTCACGACCGCTGGTTTCTTGACCGTATATGTACCCACATACTGGCCTTTGAGGGCGACTCGCAGGTTTATTTCTTCGAGGGTAACTATACTGAGTATGAGGAAAACCGCAAAAAACGCCTTGGCGATGTGGCTCCTAAACGAATAAAATACAAAAAATTAGGATAACGCTTTAAAATGCCGGTACAAGCCGGCGTTTTTTATTTGCAAACAACTCGTTATCCCCAAATCTTTAATGCCTTTTTAACAATTGTAGTTCGCCAATTGTCTGCCACAGGTATCTCTTTGTAAAAAAAGGGTATAATTGAGGTAACAATTGCAATGGATTTCCATTTTATAAAATCAATAATTAGATTTGCGCATCTTAAAAAAAGGTTCTTTAATAAACATGAGTTCAATCGAAATAAATAAAGACACCTACCTGATGTGGTACGAGTCGATGCAGTTGATGCGCAAGTTCGAGGAAAAAACCGGACAACTTTATGGTCAGCAAAAAATCAGGGGCTTTTGCCACTTGTACATAGGTCAGGAAGCGGTGCTTGCCGGTGCTATGTCGGTAATACGCCATGAGGACAGTTTGATCACTGCTTACCGTGATCACGCTCACGCCCTGGCAAAAGGCACATCGCCACGTGCGGTAATGGCCGAAATGTATGGCAAAGCTACCGGCTGCTCAAAAGGTAAAGGTGGATCGATGCACATGTTTGACAAAGAGAACCATTTTTACGGCGGTCACGGCATTGTGGGCGGCCAGATTCCACTGGGTGCAGGTGTTGCTTTTGCCGAAAAATATAAAGGCACTGATAACGTAAACATTTGCTATATGGGCGATGGTGCGGTACGTCAGGGTGCTTTAAATGAAACCTTTAACATGGCTGCCCTTTGGAAGCTGCCGGTTATCTTCATCTGCGAAAACAATGGTTACGCCATGGGTACATCAGTAGCGCGTACTACTATTGAACCGGATATTTATAAATTAGGTATACCTTATGGCATCCCTTCATCACCTGTTGATGGTATGGACCCGGTAGCTGTACACAACGCTATGGACGAGGCCGTACAACGTGCCCGCGCCGGTGAAGGCCCAACCTTTTTAGAGATGCGTACTTACCGCTACAAAGGTCACTCCATGTCAGATCCGCAGAAGTATCGTACTAAAGAGGAGCTTGAAAGCTACAAAGCGAAAGATCCTATTGAGGTAGTGAAACAAACCATCGTAAAAGAAGGTTATGCCGATGAGAAATGGTTTGAGGAAATTGACGCCAAGATAAAAGCTACTGTTGATGACGCGGTGAAATTTGCCGAAGAGTCGCCATGGCCCGAAGCATCAGAGCTTTACACTGATGTTTATGTGCAACAAGATTATCCTTACATTTTAGACTAACCATTATACACACAAATATAATATGGCTGAAGTAGTTAAAATGCCAAAAATGAGCGATACCATGACTGAAGGGGTATTGGCTAAATGGCATAAAAAAGTTGGCGATCAGGTAAAATCAGGCGATGTATTGGCTGAAGTTGAAACTGATAAAGCCACGATGGATTTTGAATCATTTCAGGATGGCACTCTGCTTTACATTGGTGTTGAAGAAGGTGCCGCCGTACCGGTTGACTCCGTTATTGCCGTGTTAGGTAAAGAGGGCGAAGACTACAAAGCTGCTCTTGAAGCTGAAGGCGGCAGCGCCCCGGCCGAAAAGAAAGAGGAAAAACCAGCCGAAGAAAAGAAAGAAGAGAGCAAACCTGCGGGCGAAAGCAAACCAAAGGTTGATCTTTCAAGTATACCAGCCGCGGTAATACGTATGCCTTTATTGAGCGATACCATGACCGAGGGCGTAATCAATAAATGGAACTTTAAAGTGGGCGACAAAGTAAAAGCTGACGACTCGCTGGCCGATGTTGAAACCGACAAAGCCACTATGGAGGTTGTTGGTTACGAAGAAGGCACCCTGCTTTACATTGGTGTTAAAGAAGGCGAAGCCGCCAAGGTTAACGACATCATTGCTATTGTAGGTAAAGAAGGCACTGACATTCAGCCATTGTTGGATGGAGGCGCTGACGCTGCCCCTGCTACTGAAAGCAAAGAAGAAGCAAAACCTGAAGCTAAAGAAGAAACTGCTACCGCAACTGCTTCTGCTACTAATGACGACGACAGCCGCGTTAAAGCCTCTCCGTTAGCACGTAAAATTGCTAAGGATAAAGGTATCAACCTGAACGAGGTAAAAGGCAGCGCTGATGGTGGCCGCATCGTGAAAAAAGACGTTGAAGGCTTTACCCCATCAACTAAAGAAGTTCAGGAAGCTGCAACTAAAGAAGCCGCAGCTCCGGCTAAAGCTGAAAAAGCCATTTCATTGCCAACTTACACCGGCGAAGAGAAATTTACCGAGAAACCGGTTACGCAAATGCGTAAGGCTATCGGTCGCCGTTTGTCTGAGAGCTTGTTCACCGCGCCGCATTTCTTTGTAACCATGTCTATCGATATGGATGCCGCGATTGCTGCCCGTGCTAAAATGAACGATATTGCGCCGGTTAAAATATCATTTAACGACCTGGTGCTTAAAGCCTGTGCTGTTGCATTGAAACAGCACCCGGTTATTAACTCAGCCTGGCTGGGCGATAAGATCCGCTTTAACGAGCACGTACACATTGGCGTAGCTGTAGCGGTTGATGAAGGCCTGCTGGTACCGGTTGTTAAATTTGCTGATGGCAAATCATTAAGCCACCTTTCAGTTGAAGTAAAAGAGTTCGCTAAAAAAGCTAAGGATAAAAAACTTCAGCCTAATGAAATGGAAGGCTCAACATTTACCATCTCAAACCTGGGTATGTTTGGCGTTGATGAGTTTACTGCCATTATTAACACGCCGAACTCATGTATATTAGCGGTTAGCGGTATACAGGCAGTGCCGGTTGTTAAAAACGGCGCGGTTGTACCGGGCAACGTAATGAAGGTTACCTTAAGCTCTGACCACCGCACAGTTGACGGTGCATCGGCAGCGGCCTTCCTGCAAACCCTGAAAGCACTATTAGAAGAACCTGTAAGGTTACTGATATAATTATTTGATTTCGGAAGTCGGATTTTCGATTTCGGAATTTGAAAAGCGATGGGTTTAGGCTCATCGCTTTTTTGTTAGGTTTTATTTTAATCAAACACCATGCTCTACATCGCCATCATCGCTGCCATCATTATCTCTTACACGCTATTTCAGCGTAAGCATAAACGGGCACTTACACAGGTTATCCTTAACGATGCGCAAAAGAAATTGCTGGCACAGCACATCGACTTTTACAATACCTTGAACGAAACTGATAAGCTTTATTTTGAGGATAAGATAGAGCAGTTTTTGGATGCGGTGCATATTGAGGGCGTTGAACTGGAAGTTAATGATGTTGACCGATTGATGGTAGCCTCAAGCGCGGTAATACCCATATTTGCTTTTAAGGGCTGGAGCTATCGAAACGTAACCAACGTGCTGTTGTACCCAGACACATTTGATGAGCAATACCAGTTTGAGGGCGACAGCGGCCGCAATATTATGGGTATGGTGGGCAGCGGTTACATGAACGGGCAAATGATCCTCTCGCGCAAGGCGCTGCAAAAAGGCTTCTCTAAAAATTCGGGGGCTGAAAATACCGGCATCCATGAGTTTGTGCACCTGCTGGATAAGGTGGATGGCGCTACAGACGGCATTCCGGAACAACTACTGCCAAACGAATACATCAAGCCCTGGGTACGCATGATGCACCAGGAGATCCGGAAGATAGAGGAAGGCAAATCGGACATCAACCCGTATGCTGCCACTAACGAGGCGGAGTTTTTTGCGGTAGTGTCCGAATACTTTTTCGAGAAGCCTGACAAGCTACAGGCCCGTCACCCGGAACTGTATGACCTGTTGAGTAAGGCGTTCGGGCAGGACCCGGCCGCTAACTAGCTCCAATTAGTTATCTTGGACACATATTTGCTTTGTAATTAGCATAACATGCAAAACAGATCGAACACAGGTATCATTATCGCGCTTATTGTTATTGGCTCCTGGGCGGTGTCTATCTTCCTGCTGATGCAATGGACGGTGGATTTTACTAATCCGCTGCTTTACCTGTTCATCCTTTTGCAAATGCACCTGTATACCGGCCTGTTCATCACTGCGCACGACGCCATGCACGGCACGGTATCATCCAATAAAAGCGTTAATAACGCCATTGGCTTCCTCAGCACATTTCTGTACGCCTCGTTCTGGTACCCGCATCTGTATAAAAAACACCACATGCACCACCGGCATGTACATACTGATGAGGATCCGGATTATCACCACGGCAGTTTTTTAGCCTGGTATGCGCGCTTTATCCGCAATTACCTGTCTATATGGCAAATCGTTATTATGGCGGCCCTGTTTAATATTTTGAAGCTTTGGATACCCGAGCCAAACCTGATCCTATTCTGGGTGGTTCCGTCGTTACTGAGTACCTTGCAATTATTTTATTTCGGCACCTACCTACCGCATAAAGGTGAGCACGATAATCATCATTATGCCCGCAGCCAGCGCCGCAACCATGTTTGGGCATTTATAAGCTGTTATTTTTTTGGTTATCATTATGAGCATCACGAGTCGCCGGCAACGCCATGGTGGCAGTTGTGGAAAGCGCCTTTGCCGCCCCAATCGCAAAGAATCAACAAATAACATACCACCGGCAAAGTCAGGCCGTTTTGAACTAAACAATCGCTAATGCTTAAAGCAGTACTAACATCTTTGTTTATATTCATATTGGGGGCTGTTGCGTTTGCGCAAACAGATAGCACCATTAAGCCATCCGCAGTAAAAACACTCAGCCTTAAACAATATGATGCCCTGCAAAGGGGCGACGACTTGTATAACATGAGTTGGGCCGCGGAACTGAACCACTACCCGGCACCAGATAAAGTACTTGCCGCGAAAGATAAGTTAAAGCTTGACGACGCGCAGCTAAGTAAAATAACCGCCATCAATACCGAACTGATCCGCAAAAAGAAAGAGATGGGCGTATTCATCATCCGTAATGAGCGGGCAATTGATAGCCTTTTCCGTTTGAAGAAGATTAACGACGGCAACCTTATTTTCTATACCAACCGCTACGGTATATACCAGGGCGAACTCAGAAATGCCATTTTACAGGCATGCCTTAAAACACAAAAGCTGCTTACCGCAAAGCAAATAAGTAAGTTTGAGCGTTTACAGGATAACAAGTAGCGATTTGCCGTTGGTTTTATTTAAATTTGGCACCTGATTGATAGAGTTGTATGAAAATTTCATTTGATTTTGAGAAACCGTTAGCCGAACTGCAGCAGCAGATTGACAAGGTTGTACAAATAGAAGATAAAAACAAGCTGGATATGTCTGCCACTATTGCTGAGCTGCAAACCAAGCTTGAACAAGCGCAAAAAGATATATATGGTAATCTTACCGGCTGGCAAAAGGTGCAGATATCCCGTCACCCGGAACGGCCGTATACTTTACAGTATATCGAGCTGATGTGTGATGACTTTATTGAGCTGCACGGCGACCGTACCGTAGGCGACGATAAGGCCATTGTGGGCGGTTTTGCTACCATTGGCGGCCAAACCGTAATGATCATTGGCCACCAGAAAGGGCGTAATACCAAAGAGCGCCAGTTCCGCAATTTTGGTATGGCTAATCCGGAGGGTTACCGCAAGGCTTTGCGACTGATGAAGCTGGCCGAGAAATTCAATAAGCCCGTTATTACCCTGATTGATACCCCGGGCGCATACCCTGGTTTGGAAGCCGAGGAACGCGGACAGGGTGAAGCTATTGCCCGCAACCTGCTGGAAATGTCGGTACTTAAAGTACCGGTTATATGTGTAATTATTGGCGAGGGCGCATCGGGCGGTGCATTGGGTATTGGTATTGGTGACCGTGTGCTGATGCTGGATAACTCGTGGTATTCGGTGATCTCGCCTGAAAACTGCTCGACCATCCTTTGGAAAACTTGGGAAAATAAGGAACGCGCGGCAGAAGTATTGAAACTTACCTCTACCGAGATGTTAAAGAACAAGCTGATTGATGGCGTGGTGAAAGAGCCTCTTGGCGGCGCTCATCAGGATCCGGTAGCTATGGCTACCATCCTGAAAAAGCAATTGCTTAAGGAGTTGAAAGAGCTTAAACAAAAAGACGTTAATCAATTGGTTGCAGAACGTATTGATAAATTCGGTTCAATGGGTGTTGTAATTGAGGACGAGCCCGAAGTTACAGAGTCTGCAACTAAACAAACTGAATAATAACACAGCTCTTTGATGTTAAGCTTTGATCATCGATGAAGAGGTTTCTTCAATTGTCACCGGTGATTATCTTCTTGATTTTGTTATTAAGATTTCAGATTTATGACATCCTGATACATAATTTTGGAGTTTGCTCAACCGCGACGCTCGCCAATACAACCCGATCCATAAAATATAAAAGAGAGACGATGTTGTATAAATTCAGAAAAAATCAAAAGATATATGAGGGTGATAGCGGGATTGAATATGATAGTAGCAAAATAGGCACTAAGATTTGCGTCAAATATTTGAGTTTATTTCCCTCAATAACTCAACCTATCAATCAATCGATATCATTAAAGCTTGATGATTGCAATTGTAATATTTATTAAAACTCTTTGAAATAACTTACTTATCTTAATACAAGTACATAAACAAGAAAAGCGGCATATAGCCGCTTTTCTTGTTTATGTACCCCGCAATTATTGCTGAGGTACGCCGAATTTGCTGCTGAAGCTTTTTAGCTGATCAGCATATTTTTTGTTTAATGTGGTTTGATGGAAATCCTTGGTTAAGCCAACCAGGCCGTTGAGTAATGACATGGTAAACTGCATGTCTCTATCTGAAACCGATGCATCGCCATTTTGTACGGTGGCATATTTGTAATCCAACATGTTAACCAGGTAATCATCTATCTGTTCGGCCAGCTTATTCCCTATCTTAAACTCGCCTACGCGGTAAGCGCTTTCAAGCAGGTAATACTTACGCACGGCAACTTCCTGTACCGGTATTTCTGTCGGCATTTCAGCATCATACTTAGCTAAGAGCTTTTTCACCTGATCGTTCTTACCTTCTTTAATCAGGTTATCGGCCAGATTCATGTACATACGCGAAATAAGCGGATAGAACATCGTAAGCGATTCATGATCCAGGTATTTAGCGGTTTTGAAATTGCCGTATTTAAACTTGTTCACCATGTTATCATACATCTTCTGGCTGTTGGTAGCTTCTAATGGCGCAACGGTAGTATCCGGCTTTATCGGCATTAAATGGTAGGCAAAACCTTCGTTATACAAATAACGGTCAAGGCCGATCATGTTATCACTACCTACCGTTACGGCGAAGTAAATCGGGCGTTTCCAGTCATTATGAGCCAGTATGTCCATCAGGGCCAGGTTATCCTTGGTGATATAATTGCCCGGGTAAGTCCACTCAATAGCGGTTTCGGCCTGAGACACTTTGTCGGCCGGGATAGCGCCTGATTTTACCGCCTCGTTAGCGTCAACCGAAAGTTTGAATTTTTTAGTTGGCAGGTAATTAGTTTTTTCGCCGCTTTGCAATTCTGCCATAGCACGCGGATCGTCAGACGTAATAAAGTCGAACAACTCCTTAATATCTGTAGCGCCCGGTACGTTACCATCGCTGTAATAGATTACATCACGTACGCCTGCTTCAAATTTCTCGTTAGGCATGCTGATCGGCAGCGGCGCCGACTCATTCATTTTTTCCTTCATCTGGCGGATGTACCAGTCGGTACCCAGCAAGCTCAGATTAACAATACGTACATCTGGCCTTACACCTTCAACCTCCTGAATATACCAAAGCGGATAAGTATCATTATCGCCATAAACAAACAGTATGGCATTCGGCGCGCATGAGTTAAGGTAGTTGTAAGCCATATCATGCGGTGTAAGCTTGGTAGAGCGATCATGGTCGTCCCACTCCTGGCTGGCCATCAGCGCCGGGGCTGCCAGCAAGCAAACTACTGTTGATATAACAGCCGCCGTTTTGGCATTCAGCCTGCTCAGTATTTCGGCAATAAACAGCACACCTAAACCTATCCAAATCGCAAAGGCATAGAATGAGCCTGCATAAGCGTAATCACGTTCACGCGGCTGCAACGGATCCTGGTTAAGGTAAAGTACGATAGCTAAACCTGTAAAAAAGAACAATACACCAACAATACCCGCATCCTTTTGGTTACGGCGGAAGTGGTATACCGCGCCCATTAAACCAATAATCAACGGAAGCGCATATAAACGGTTGTATGATTTGCTTTTGGTTACGGAATACGGCAACGGCTGGTTAGCCCGGTAACCGGTTACCCAGTTACCATCAATACCGCTTGCGTCAACCTGTCCGTCCTGCTCGTTAGTACGGCCAACAAAGTTCCATAAAAAGTAGCGGGTATACATTTGCGTAACCTGCCACGTCCAGAAAAATTTAAAGTTGGTCACCATATTCGGATTCTCCTCTGCACCGAGGCCTGTCCACTGGCGGTAGAATTGCGCATGGTTCGGCTTATCGCTGAACATGCGCGGGAAGAAGGTATTACGGTCGTAAATGTTCTTGATTTTTGTGCCGGCAACCTCATATTTCTCTTTACCGCGACGGTAAATTTTAGCGCCCTCTTTCTGGTCGGTCAATTTTGAATCAAAAAACTGGCCGTAAAGCAGCGGGGTATCGCCATACTGGTCACGGTTAAGGTAACCGTTTAAGGCGAAGGCATCCTGCGGGTCACTATTATTCAGATTGGTACCCGCTTTAGCACGTATCACAATCATAACAAAAGAGCTGTAACCGAATAGTATAAAAGCCAGGCAAACCAGAAAGCTGTTCAACGCGAAGCGCTTTTCGCGAATTTTAACCACATACTCTAAAAACGCCAATACCGCAACCGACACAACAACACCTACAATACCGCTGCTGATGCCCGCAAGCAATACAAAACATACGGCCGCGGCTATTATGGCTGGTTTAACCGGGTTAATGGTATAATATATACCCGTTACCAGCAAGGCTATCAGCAACACAAAAAATGTTATGGCACCTGAGCCAAAGCCTAAGCCAAGCGTATTTACAAACAACAGGTCAGAGAACGCCGCCCCTTTAACGGTGAACTGTATAACACCCCACAGCACAAATGCCACAGCAACAATACCACCAAAGAACCATAGCAGCGCACCTTTTGAGGTAGCCTTCTCGGCCTTGCGGAAATATATAACCAGCGCGATGGCCGGTATAACCAGCAAGTTAAGTAAGTGGATACCGATAGATAAGCCCATGATGTAGGCAATAAAAACTATCCAGCGGTTAGCCTGCGGCTCATCGGCATGGGCTTCCCATTTCAGGATGGCCCAGAAAACTATAGCTGTACACAACGATGATTCGGCATAAACCTCGGACTCAACGGCCGAGAACCAGAAGGTATCTGAAAAAGTATAGGCCAGTGAACCAACCAGACCAGCGCCTATAATAAGGATGATGTTAGCAGTAGTAATTTGAACACCCGGTTTTACCAGCAGTTTTTTAGCAAGCGCGGTTATCGTCCAAAACAGGAATAGTATGGTAGCACTGCTTGACAGGGCCGATGCCATATTGGTAAAATAGGCTACCTTGGTATTATCGCCCATGGAAAGCAGGGAAAAAACCTTGCCAATCATGGTAAACAGAGGCGCGCCGGGCTGGTGGGCCACCTGCAACCGGTAGATACAGGCAATAAACTCACCGCAATCCCAAAAACTGGTTGATGGCTCGAGCGTTAAAACGTAGGTAACAGTGGCTATTAAAAAAGCCAGCCAACCAAAAAGATTGTTTATCTTGTTGTAATTCATCGTTAAATGATATAAGTACTATACAGCTTTACAAGCTGCCGAAAATAACAAACTATCCGTAATGTTACTATTAAAAACTTAGCTGTTAACATATTTTAACGCGGTAACGGCATGCAGCAAAATGGCTTATGATTTTTTTTCAAAAAAATTTTTAGCATTTCAAAAAACGTCTTACATTTGCATTCCGTTCAGAAAAGCAATTATCTAACGGAGATTGCCTGATAGTATAATGGTAGTACGACGGTTTTTGGTACCGTTTGTCTTGGTTCGAATCCAGGTCGGGCAACAACAAAAAGGTTCGGATTTTGAATTTTCAGTTTCGGCTTAAACCGATGGAGAATTTGAAATCCGAATTGTGTTTTTAAGGTTTTATACAGATGCCGGCACGATCAGTAATCACGATCTGCCAGGTGTTTGAAATCCAAATAAAATGCCGTTACAGTTCAACCCTGTTAAATTATTCTCCGGAATAGGTTCGAGGCAGCTGGCCATTGATATATCGGCAAGTTATGGCCGTGAACTTGGTGAAGTTGTCCTTTCACGCTTTAGCGATGGCGAATTTCAGCCCCACTTCAATGAGTCGGTACGCGGTTGCGATGTGTTTTTAATACAATCAACCAACCAACCTACGGACAACCTGATGGAACTGCTAATGCTGATTGATGCAGCACGCCGCGCTTCAGCACACTATGTAACGGCGGTTATACCTTATTTTGGATTAGCCCGGCAAGACCGTAAGGATAAACCACGTGTGGCCATTGGTGCCAAGCTGGTTGCCAACCTGCTGGTTGCAGCAGGTATTAACCGTATCATGACCATGGATTTGCACGCAGCGCAGATACAGGGCTTTTTTGATGTCCCGGTTGATCACCTGGATGCCTCGGTAATATTTGTGCCTTACATCAAAAGCCTCGGCCTTGAAAACCTGACCATTGCATCGCCGGACATGGGCGGCTCATACCGCGCACGCAGCTTTGCCAAGTTTTTTAACGCGGAGGTGGTGATTTGCGATAAACGCCGAAAACGCGCGAACGAGATTGAATCAATGACGGTGATTGGCGATGTGGTTGACCAGGACATTGTGTTGATTGATGATATTTGCGATACGGCCGGCACCCTGTCAAAAGCGGCCGGACTGATTATGGAGCGTGGCGCACGTAGCGTAAGAGCCGTTTGTACGCATCCGGTATTATCAGGCAAAGCGTATGAAACTATCGAAAACTCGGCTTTAACCGAGCTGATTGTTACTGATACCATACCGTTAAAACACCAGAGCGATAAGATCAGGGTTTTATCAACCGCTGAGCTGTTTGCCAAGGCAATTGCTAATGTTAACGAGCATGGCTCAATAAGCCAGCTGTTTAAAGTAGATTAAGAAAAGAATATAGTTATGGTTGATAGATACTAGTAATCAACCATAACTAATAAAGAACTTGTGGCGGCAGTACGCCATGAATTAAATAAATAACAATAAAAAATGAAATCATTTGCTATTAGCGGTTCTCTGAGAGAGAACGTAGGGAAAAGAGATGCTAAAGAGCTGCGCTACCAAAGCCAGGTGCCTGCAGTTCTGTACGGAGGTGAAACTCAAACTCACTTCTCAGTATCCGCAGCTGATTTGAAAGCCGTTGTTTACACGCCGGTTGTTCACTTCATCGATCTTGACATTGCCGGTACTAAAACACAGGCTATCATTAAAGACATTCAGTTTCACCCGTTAACTGAACAACTTTTACACGTTGACTTTTTACAGCTTGATGAGAACAAGCCGATTGCTATCGAAATCCCTGTAAAATTAACCGGTACTTCTCCGGGTGTAAAAGTGGGTGGTAAACTGGTACAAAAATTACGTAAACTGCGCATCAAAGGCTTACCAAAAGATCACCTTGACAATATCGAAGTTAGCATCGAGGAGCTTGAAGTTGGTAAATCAGTTCGCGTTCGCGATATTAAATTAGATAACCTGCAAATCACCAATGCCCAGGAAGATACTATCGTATCAGTAACTACTTCACGTGCGTTACGTCAGGCTGAGCAGGAAGCTGCAAAAGGCAAATAATCTCAGGTAGCAATATCTGTATGAATAAAAAAGCGGTAAGGATAGTCCTTACCGCTTTTTTTGCACCCTGCTTTTTTGCTACTTAGTTTGCAGCACGTTGAATTTATAAGTATATGTAAGTAGAAAATAGCGCTTAAGCGTATTATTTTGCCCGTCAATAAGCGCGTTGGTGCTGGTATACCGGTAAATATTAATGTTTTGATCGAGGATATCATAAACCGCCAGTTTGATCTCACCCTGCTCCTTTTTAAACATCTGCACCGCGACTGACGCACTCAGGATATTATTGCTTTTGCGAAAACCATCAGCAATTTGTGAGTTATAAACAAACTCCTGCTTACCCTCCCAAACTACCCTTTTAGGCCAGCGTACGTTAATATTGTTTTGCATGGTAAAGCCCATCAGGTTTTGGTTCTGGCCGCTGCTGTAATCATATCGCGTCCAGTTACGGAAATAGGTGAAGTTGGTGTTTAACTCTATCTTTTCATTCCATGATACTTCTCCGCCCTGCGTAAGTGTTGCCGTCCAGTTACGCTCTTTACCGGCATCGCCGTTTATCAAATTTATCCGTTCGCGGTAGTACGGCCCCAAGCTGCTACGCAAGCCAAATCGCCATATTTTACTTTTTTTAAACTCCTTACCAAAGGAATATGAGCCGTACAAATCAACGCTTTGGCCGGCGTTCACTGGCATACTGGTTTGTATGCCCTCAGCGGTAATGGTGGTTTTTTGTATTACTGTATTTTGTGTGATGGCGTAGTTAAAATATGCATACATATTTATACCCTTCTCAAAATTGTAGTTGTAGTAATTAAGATTAAAACGCGTACTTGGCGAAGGCTTCAGATCAGGATTACCAATAAATGATGCTTGCGGGCTATAAACTATAGTAACCGGTCTCAGGTCAGAAATAGACGGAAGATTATAACTCCTATCCACTGATATAGAGATACCATCAAATAATTCCAACCTCAAGGTAGGCAGTAAAAAGTTGTATGATCTTTTTACCGTCCCCACATCAAAAACATCGGTAACGTTTTGCCACTGGCTGGTTAGCCCCGCTATTATCGAAACCTTTTTAAATGGACGCCAGGTGATGCCGGGTTTAACATTTTTAGTCCAGTTACGCCGGTTAAGGTCTGCACTTTGATCGGGCAACAAAACACTATAACGATTTGTGATGGTATCACGATCGTACACAAATTGATTTTGGTCAAAGTTGTTGTAATCAGCCGAAGTTACTATATCAACCACCAGCTTTTTCGAAAAGGGATAACGGTAACTCAAGGACAGGCTGCCCGAGCTGTTTTTATTATCACTCGTACTATATCTATCTAACCGGTATGATGGTAACGCTGTAGAATAACTTACCGTTCGGTTTTTACTAAAGCCATCGGCATTGCTGGGGTTAAAGCTCAGGTTATGCGTCAGCGTGAATGATTCTTCGCGGCGCGTTTTACCTCGCTTGTTATACACAAGGCTATGCCCAAAGGTTGATGAATTGTTACTATTAGTACTGTTACCCTCACTCTCGCTAACCCGCGCATCAAAACTATTAAAGCTGTTACCGGATGATCTGCTATCGCTATTGTTATTATTAAATGACACATTGGGCCTGTACGTGAGGCTGTTTAAACTATCAGGCTTCCAATCAACCAAACCACTTATGCTATGTGCAAAACTCCTGCTGCCCGACTTGTCGGCATTACGGCTAAAGAGTGTAGTATCTCTTAAAAACTGCTTTATAGAATTACTACTTTCATTGATATTACGGGTTTCATTATAAAAATACATTAAGTTAAGCTTTAGCTTTTTGCCGTAATCCGTATTCAGGTTAAAGCCGCTTGAGGTCACTTTTTCGATACCGCCCCAGCCACGCCCGCCAAGCTGTACCGAGCCATTCCACAAAGCATCGCTGCCGCTTCTGTTAAAACCGCCGTTACTGTATAAGTCCTGACTGCTAAAACCGGTTTTATTAAGGTTGTTACTCATGGCGATTACGCTAAGCTGCAGGGTATCCCTGAACATGTTGAACAATCCACCGGTTTCATACCTGTCTCGGTTACCACCGCCGCCATATACTTTGCCGAATATGCTGCGCTTAATGGCCCGCTTAAGCTTAATGTTTACTATTTTATTTACGTTTACCGCGCTTACCAGGTGGTCAGGGTCATTCTCCCGGTCATCATACACCTGTATCTTATCTACAATAGCCGCATCGAGGTTCTTGGTAGCAATCTTTGGATCATTGCCAAAAAACTCTTTACCGTCTATCAGCAGCTTGCTAACGGTTTTACCATTTACGGTGAATGATCCGTCGCGATTAACCTGCATACCTGGTATCTTTTTCAGCAGCTCCTCAAGCATGGCGTTCGGGCGGGTTTTAAAGGCTTCGGCATTAAATTCAATGGTGTCCTTTTTCATTACGATAGGTACCCGCTCGCCCTTAATTACCACCTCAGCCATCATACTACCTGCCATAATGATGTTACCGACGTCAGTAACATCGGCCATTTTAAAATTAAAATTTTTACGGTACGATTTATAGGTAACGAAGGTTACAAGCAGCTTAATATCATGATTAAGCGGCAGTCCCGACAGCTCAAACCCGCCATTGGCCCGGCTAAGGGTATAGGCAACCATTGACGAATCTTTAACATCAATAACGGTAACGGTGGCATGTTCGAGCGGCTGGTTACTGGCCGAATCAATTACAGTACCTTTTAAGGTAGCTTTGTTTTGTGCTGATGCCGTAAAAAACAGCAAACAGCAAAAAAGTGATAAAAAGGTTGGTTTCATTAAATTGTGACAAGCGTGCGTTTAAAGTTGCGATTTCAACGGCAAGTAAATGCTTTTATTTCAAATATTTAATTGTCATTAACACATTTTAACATTTTGCATCATAAATATTACCTGCCCTGGTTTGCGGGTGATGGTAAGCAAAACCCTATCTTTGTCACGAAGTTGTTTCAATAAAAAAGGCAGCTTACTGTAACGTTTATAAAAATTAACCGTCTCTTTCTCGTAAATGAAGTATTTGATAGTTGGGTTGGGTAACATAGGCCCTGAGTATGCCGACACACGACATAACATAGGTTTTATGGTGCTTGATGAGCTGGCCCGCCAGGATGGAGTAAGGTTTAGCATGGGACGCCATGCTTACCATGCCGAAACATCCTTTAAAGGCCGCAAGCTGCATTTAATAAAACCCACTACCTATATGAATTTGAGCGGGAAAGCGCTTAGCTACTGGATAAACGAATTGAAGATACCTTTAGAGAACGTATTGGTTATTGTTGATGACCTTGCCTTACCCCTTGGTACTTTACGTTTAAAGCCCAAAGGCAGCGCGGCGGGGCATAACGGTTTACGCCATATTGAAGCCACGCTTGGCCATAATAATTACGCGCGCTTGCGCTTCGGGATAAGTGATAACTTCCCCAAAGGGCAACAGGTTGATTATGTGCTGAGCAGTTTTGATGCGGACGAAATACCTGAATTACCTACCCTTGTTGATCGCTCGATTGACATGATTAAAAGTTTTGCCACCATTGGTACCGAGCTCACCATGACCCGGTACAATAAGTAGCAAATGTTAAATTTTTTATAATAGCCAGTTAAATATTGTTAAACAGCCGCTTGATGTAATTTGGCCTGGGTAACTTGCGCCCGAACATACACCTGCACACCACACACAGAAACCTAAAATGAAAGCCACTTTACTCACAGTTTTATGCTGTATACTATCCGTATGCCTTTTTGCACAGGCACCGGCGGGTAATATTTCCGTAAAAGGAATCGTTATCGACTCCGCTACCAATAAACCGCTCGACTTTGTTACCGTTGCCTTGCAGGATGCAGCTACCAAATCGCCCGTAAAAAGCGCCCTCTCAAAAGGTGATGGCAGCTTTACCCTGAGCGCGCCGGCCGGTAAGCAATATCAGTTGGTGCTTGCCTTTGTTGGTTACTCCAATAAAGTAATAACGCTCGAAAATAAAACGGTCATAGATTTGGGCCACATCATATTCTCGGCATCGTCAAAACAACTGGGCGAAGTGCAGATCAGTGCCGTTAAACCGGTGATGAAACAAGAGGTTGACCGCCTGAGCTATGATGTACAAGCTGACCCGGAAAGCAAAGCTTACACTGCGCTGGATATGATGCGCAAAGTGCCCCTACTGAGTGTAGATGCTTCTGACGCGATAAAGCTGAAGGGCAGCGGCGCTTATAAAATACTGGTTAACGGTAAGGAGTCGGCGCTGATGGCCAAAAACCCATCTGATGTTTTAAAAGCCATGCCTGCCACCAACATCCTCAAAATAGAGGTAATTACTACGCCGCCGGCCAAGTATGATGCAGAAGGATTGGCGGGTATCATCAACATCATCACTAAAACCAATGCCGACGAAGGTTACAATATTGGTATCAACGCGCGTCATAATACGGTGTGGGGACAAGGTATTAACCTGAACGGCACCGTAAAAAAAGGCAGATTTGGTTTTGCCGGATACGTGGGTGCAGGTCGCCAGCCGGAGAATGAAAACACATCCGACAATAGCCAGCGCCGTATTGCCGACAACTCCCTGCTGCTGCAAAATGGTGTTAACCGGTTTGATGGCAATTACATGTATGCCAACGGCGAATTAAGCTTTGAGATTGATACGCTTAACCTGCTTACCGGATCATTTGAAATGTATAAGGAAAAGAATAACCAATCAAACAACCAGTTCTCGCAGCTATTTGATGGCACTGATGTGGTTACGCAACGTTACCGGCAATTAAGCAATAGCTTAAGCCACTACACCGGAGTTGATGCAGCTTTGAACTATCAGTTAGGCTTTAAAAAGAGCAAGGAACAATTACTTACCTTATCCTACAAATACAGCTACTCACCTAACGATCAAACTACTGAAAATACGTTTAGCGAAACGCTTAATTATCGCCAGGCCGACTTTTTGCAACGTAACGATCAGGGGATAAAAGAACACACGGTTCAACTGGATTATGTACACCCGTTAAAAAAGATCAATATTGAAGCAGGCGCCAAAGGCATACTCCGCAACAACTACAGCGACTTTGCTACCGACACATTGATCAGCCCGGGCGTTTATGACCGTAACAATTCGCAATCAAACATATTTGACTACCAGCAAAACGTTTACAGCGCCTACAATTCATACCAGTTGAAGGGCGAAAAATGGTCGGCCAAAGCGGGTTTACGATTGGAATACACCACCATAAATGCCACATTCGCTGCCGGACAACCGGAATTAAACACTAACTACAACAACCTGATCCCCTCAATATCAGTTCAGCGCAAGCTTAAAAGCAGCAGCTTTAACCTGGGCTTTACCCAACGGATACGCAGGCCCGGTATTTATCAGCTTAACCCGTTTGTTGATCGCTCAAACCCGCTATTTATCAGCTCGGGTAACCCCAACCTGAAGCCGGAATTGAATAACACCTTTGAACTGACTTACAGCAATTTTTCAAAAGGATCGATCAACATTGGTTTAAGTTACGCGTTCTCAAACAACTCCATACAAAGTGTTACCAGTTTCAGAGATACGGTGATCAATAATCAAAACCAAAAGATCACTACAACCAATTTTGAGAACATTGGCAGCAACAGAACGCTGGGGCTGAATGTTAACACCAATTACGATATCACTAAAAAGCTATCGCTAAGCCTGAATGGACAGGTATCACGCATTTGGCTGGAAGGCACTTATAACGGGCAGCTTTACAACAACGCGGGCTATATCGGCAACGCCTTTGCCAACATTGGCTATAAGTTTGATAAAGGTTACCGCATTGGCCTTAATGCCGGTTATTTCAGCGGCTCGGTAACATTGCAGGGCAAATCAAGGTTCTTCATGTATAACTCATATGTAGTGAGCAAAGAATTTTGGGATAAGAATGCCAGTATATCTTTGGTGGCAAATAACCCTTACGGCCGTTTTTGGAAAAATACCTCAACCACCATTACGCCCGATTTTATACAAAACTCCACTTACAACCAGATATACCGCCACTTTGCCATACGCGTAAGCTATAAATTTGGCAAGCTAAGCGGCGAGATCAAAAAGAATCAGCGCGGCATCAATAACGATGACAAGAGCGGTGGTAAAAGTGGCGGCGGAAATGGCTAATTTTACTGCCATGAAAGTTTACGGAATAACTAACTGCAACACGGTAAAAAAAGCGCTCGACTGGCTGAAAGAAAATAAGGTTGATTACGAGTTTCATGATTTTAAGAAACTTGGCATCAGCAATGAAAAACTTAACGAGTGGGACCAAAAAGCCGGTTATGAAAAGTTTTTAAACAAACAGGGCCTTACCTGGAAACAGCTCAGCCCACAAATTAAAGAAAGCGTAAAAACCAATGCCGACGCGCTGAAGCTTTTACAGGAGAAAACCAGCATGATAAAGCGCCCCGTTATTGAGGATGGTGATTACCTGTACTTCGGTTTCAACGAAGACGTTTACAAAGAACATTTTAATAAATAATTCAAGGCAGCCCGCAGGCTGCCTTTTTCTGTTAATCATGATTTAATAACGGTAACAATAGCTTTACCCGATGCTTCAATTACAGGTATTTATGGTATACTTGCTATAAATATTATAAAACTGATTAACATGACCTTTAAGTACGTAGCCGGCGCTTTGCTGGCTGTTATGGCTGTCGCCAACTCCGGTTTGGCGCAGGCTCAGGACGCATCCGGATCAAAATATGATTATCATGATGCTTTTGGCCCTAACTTTTACACCAAAAACGGCAACGAATACCGTGCCGCCACCGGCGAGCCTGGCCCTAAATACTGGCAAAACCGCGCCGACTACCAGCTAACCGCAAAGCTGAACGACAAAACCAACGAAATTACGGGTACCGAGGTACTTACTTATACCAATAATAGTCCGCAAAAACTGGGCTTTATATGGATGCACTTGGATCAGAACCTTTTTAAGCAGGATTCGCGCGGATCAGCAATTGTACCGCCTACCGGTAGCCGCAACGGCGGCCGCGGACAGGTGTTTGATGCCGGCCACAAAATAAAATCAGTTAAACTGGTTGGCAGTGAAACCGAGCTGAAATACATCATTAACGATACCCGCATGCAGGTATTTTTGCCTAAAGATGTAGCTGCCGAAGGCGGACAAATAAAACTACGTATTGAATTTTCATACATCAGCCCTGACTATGGTTCAGACCGTACCGGCATCCTGAACACCAAAAACGGTAAAGTATTTACCGTTGCACAATGGTATCCGCGCGTTTGCGTGTTTGATGATGTAATGGGCTGGAATGTACTGCCTTATACAGGCCCGGCTGAGTTTTACCTGGAATATGGTGATTTTGACCTGAGCATTACCGCTCCGGCAAACCACATTGTGGTAGCATCAGGCGAGTTGCTAAACCCTGCAGAGGTTTATACTGCGGAGCAACAAAAACGCTGGGCACAAGCTGCACAAAGCGATCAAACGGTAATTATCCGTTCGGCTAAAGAGGTTACAAACCCCGCATCGCGCCCTGCAGGCAAAACCGAGCTGACCTGGAAATTCCGTATTAAAAACGCCCGCGATGCCTCATGGGCTTCATCTGCATCTTTCATTATCGATGCAGCTAAAATGAATTTGCCAAGCGGTAAAAAATCTATCGCTATATCAGCTTACCCTGAAGAGAGCGACGGTAATGACGCCTGGGGCCGCTCAACTGAATACGTTAAAAAATCAGTTGAATACAACTCAAAAAAATGGTATGAGTACCCTTACCCTGCCGCAACTACTGTTGCCGGTATTGTAGGCGGTATGGAATATCCCGGTATCGTTTTCTGCGGATACAAAGCTAAAAAAGGCAGCCTTTGGGGTGTTAACGATCACGAATTTGGCCATACCTGGTTCCCGATGATCGTAGGCTCAAACGAACGCGTTTACGGCTGGATGGACGAAGGCTTCAACACCTTTATCAACACCCTCACCACTGAGGACTTCAACAATGGCGAGTACGCCAACAAACGCCCGATGGATATGCAGCGCGTTGGCGAATTCGCTACCAAGCCCGACCTGGAAACCGTATTGAGCGCACCTGCCAATATGAAGGAAAAGAACATTGGTATGCTACTTTACTTTAAACCGGGCTTTGGCCTTACCATGCTGCGCGAGCAGGTTTTAGGTAAAGAGCGTTTCGACCTGGCTTTCCGTACCTACGTTGAGCGTTGGGCATTTAAACATCCTACGCCTGATGATTTCTTCCGCACGATGGAAAACGTTGGCGGCGAGAGCCTGCAATGGTTTTGGCGCGGCTGGTTTATTAACAATTGGCGACTTGACGTTGCGGTTAACAGCGTAAAAAATGTCGACGTTGATCCATCTAAAGGTGTATATATCACGATCACCAATATGGAAAAAATGGCAATGCCGGTTCCATTGGAAATAAAATACAAAAGCGGTAAAACCGAAATGGTAAGGCTGCCGGTTGAAATTTGGGAGCGTAACGTATCATTTGTTTACAAACACCCATCAACTGAAGAAGTGGTTCAGGTTACTTATGATCCTGAAAAATCAATGCCTGATTTTAACCCCGATAATAACGTCTGGAAAAAATAACCTAATAAACAAAAGGCCTCGGTTCGAGGCCTTTTGTTTTTAACAACTACAATCATAATTAGGCCCTTTCAGGCATAAGGTGGGTAGTGATGGCTATCCGGTTCCAGGCGTTAATGGTTACAGCAGCCACAATCACCTGTCCGGTTTTCTCTTCTCCTAACACATTTACTGCTTGCCGGTAAGTAGCATCCTTAACATGCCCCTGTATGTTGGTTATCTCCTCGGTTAAAGCCAGCACTGCTTGCTCTTCGTCCGTAAAAAAGTCAGTCTCGCGCCATCCGGGGAGCACATAAATGCGCTGTTCGCTCTCACCGGCCTTGCGGGCATCCTTGGTATGCATATCCAAACAGTAGGCACAGCCGTTTATTTGTGAGGCACGGATTTTTATCAGTTCATGAAGCTTTTTTTCTAAACCGCTTTTTTGTACGTAAGCTTCAAGGCCATACATCGCTTTAAAAGCGTCGGGTAATATTTCGTGTATTTTGATCCTGGTTTCCATGATATTTCTTAATTTTTTAAAATGTGATTAAATGTTTTTTTGCCGGCGTTTACAACACAAAGGTGCATCGCAATGGGCGGCAAAATCTTAATCTTGATTAAGAAATACAGGATAGAAGAAAATTCTTTTAATTAAGAGATAGCTGGGGTAAGATTGCCCACAATTTTTGCCGACAGCAGGCACAAGGGTATACCGCCACCCGGGTGTACGCTGCCGCCGCAGAAGTACAGGTTTTTAATTTTGGACGAACGGTTGGCATGTCTTAGAAAGGCCGCAAATTGGTTATTGGAGCTGGTACCATATAAAGAGCCTTGGTACGATGAAGTACGGCTTTCTATACTGCGTGGGTCAAGTATACTTTCACTCTGGATAAGCGGGGTTATATCCTCACCTAACAAACGGCTTAGCTTATTGATGATATTCGTACGCGCAAGGTCAATCAGCGCGTCCCAGTCCTGGCCTTTGTTGGCGGGTACGTTGATCATCACAAACCAGTTTTCATGTCCTTTGGGCGCATCATCAGCTTTTAGTTTTGAGCTGATATTGAGATAGACTGTCGGGTCGTGCCCGATGGTTTGATCCTTCCAGATACTGTTGAACTCCGCCTCGTAATCGGCGCTAAAAAATATATTGTGAAGATCGAGCTGGGTAAATTGCTTGCTGATGCCCCAGTAAAATATCAGTGCCGAGCTGCTCCGCTCCTGCTGCAATATTTTTTTGGGGTGGATGCCGGGTAAATGACCGAGCAGTTTTTTGTAGGTGAACCATACATCCATGTTGGATATGACCATTTCTGCTTCAACCAAATCTCCCTTCACCTTTACACCGGTTGCTTTGCTGCCCTCAACCACAATTTGCTCAACCGGGCTGTTATAATAAAAACTTACCGCCAATTCCTCCGCCAGTTTAACCAGGGATGATGTGATGCTGTACATGCCCCCATCCGGAAAGTAAGCGCCGAAGTGCTGTTCAAAATACGGGATAACATTCAGCGTGGCGGGTGCCCTATAGGGGTTTGAACCGTTGTAAGTGGCGTACCTGTCGTAAAACTGAACCAGCCGTTTATCTTTAAAAAAGGAAGTATTGGCCTTGTGCATACTCCGCATGGCATCAATACCCGGCAGGCGAAAAATAGATTTTATGGTAGGCCAGCGTAAATAAGTGCTTAACCGGTGTAATGATCGCTCTAAAAAAACATGATTGGTAATATCATAAATCAGCCGGCTGTTAGCAGCATACTTCCTAATGTTCTCTCGATCTTCATTGGTTTTTGCCGATAGTTCTTCTACCAGTTTTTCGCTATCAGCATAGGCCGATAAGCGGGTACCATCCTCATAAAAATAATTACAAACGGTATCGAGCTGCTGACAATTAAAATACCGGCGCGGGTCTTTACCGGCCAATACAAAAAGCTCATCAACATATTGCGGCATGGTAAACAGGCTTGGCCCTGCGTCAAAGCGGTAACCCTGCTGCTCAAATTCCGAGAGCTTACCACCAGGGTAAGCGTTCGCCTCATATACTGATACCTTGAAGCCCTTTACAGCCAAACGAATAGCGGTGGCTATACCGGCGATACCGGCACCTACAATTATGGCTTTTGGCTGGGGCATGTGGGCAAAAGTAGTATTAAAAACATATCTTCGTTCTTGTGCAGCTTAACTGCCACTATTAATATTTGTTTTAAACCATGGAATATATAGAAATGGCCCCGGTAGCCAGCATGATATTTTTAATCACGATAGTAACTTCGCTTTACGCCTTCTCAAACGAAACCATATACCGCAAGTTCACGCTACACCCCTACAGCGTTTCGAGAGGGCAATACATGTACACCCTGATTACCAGCGGGTTGATCCACAAGGATTGGGGGCACTTGTTTTTCAACATGCTGTCGTTTTATTTTTTTGCCTTTACCTTAGAGGCTACGGTAGGCCACTGGCAATTCGGGCTGATATACCTGGTGAGCATGATATTGAGCGATTTGCCGACAGTAGCCAAGCACCGACATAATCAGTGGTATTACAGTTTAGGCGCATCCGGAGCCATCAGCGCGGTTGTGTTCAGCTATATCTTATTTTATCCCAAAGCCGGGATGGGCTTATTACTGATCCCGATATACATACCTGCATACATTTTCGGCTTCCTTTACCTCATATACTGCACTTACTCATCACGTTATGCGCAGGATGGCATTAACCACGACGCTCACTTTTACGGCGCGTTAAGCGGCATACTGCTTACTATAATGGTTTTTCCGCAGGTTATTAAAATTTTCCTGAATGCATTTGGCATTGTTGTTTAAGCCGGTAGCTGTATAGTATCTGCCGGTTTAAAGTTACCTTCGGCATCAAACAAAAAGCTCATGGGCTCCTCAGGATTTTTGATGATTTCGAATAACAGAAAGCCCCAGTTTTTCCAAAAGTTTTCCAGCACTTGTCCGTAGGTTTTGGTTACCCAATGGTCAAATAATGGCTTGCTGCTCATACCGCGCAGGGGCATGGCTTCCAGATAAATGGTATCATTAACTGGCAAAATATTGTACTCGGGTAAACGGTTAAATAAGTAGGCCGAGTAAAAAAAGCGCGCGTTCAATTCTTCAAACTGTATAGGATGCAGCGGCTGGCCGGCTATCTTATCCAGCACCTCTTTATGGTAATTGGCGTTGGTGCCGTTGTCCTGCAGGCAAATAATAATGCCAAAATCCTTTATGCGCAACGAAAAGGTAAGCGTATTGATCTCATCGCGATAGCCAAAAACATCATCGGCATTATTCACGCGGAACAGCACCAGGCTAAATGGCTTAAACTCGTCGAACTCCAGCGGTAAATTGATGCTTTGCAGCATTAAGTGCAATTGTGTAAACCGGTGTATAATGGCGTGCGACATGTTGAACTCCTCGCCCTGCGCATGTTGCTGCCTGATGCCTCCCTGTATCTCGTTAAATACAATACCATACAACAGCTTACCCGCCCATTGAAAAAGCTTTACATCATCCAAGCGGCTAACCCCTTCGTAACCTTGCTCAAAGGCTGCGGCAATTTCACGCTCAAGCGGTTCCAGGTATTGCTCATTCACGGCAGCCGAGCAAGGCAACTTTAAATCCTTATAGGTGGCCATGCTTTCATCAAGCAGTTTAAAGGGCTTGTCTTCAAGCTGGAAAGCGCTCATCAGCCATTGCGGGAAAACCTGTATCTTTTCTTCGGAAGTGCTTAACGCCTCGCCGGTTAAAAAACAATTGCGATTGCTAAAGTTAAAATTGCTGAACGGGTTATAAAGTTGTTGCGGCATGGCGGCAAAGATAAGCACGTTTTTGATTGCAAAACTTTAGCTTTGATTTTATAACATGCAACTGACTTACCGCCCATACCACCTGCAATTAAAGCACCCCTTTACCATTGCTAAATTTACACGCACGGCTACGCCTGTAATGCTGGTTGAAATTGCACACGAAGGTCATGTTGGCTACGGCGAAGCATCCATGGTGCCGTACATGGGCGAGAGCCATGAAACAGCCGCCGCGTTTTTAAATAAGGTTGATGTAAGCCGTTTTAGTTATCCGTTTGATTTTGGGGCGATAATCAATTACCTGGATGAAATAGCGCCCGGCAACCCGGCTATTAAAGCGGCCATTGATATTGCCCTGCACGATTTGGATGGCAAGCTGCGCCAAACGCCTTGCTGGCAGTTGCTTGGCAGTGATGCGGCGTTAATGCCGCCTACCAGTTACACCATCGGCATTGATACGCCCGATATGGTTCGCCAAAAAGTGCTTGCCGCGCCTGATGTTAAAGTGTTGAAAGTAAAACTTGGGCGGGAGAACGATAAGGAGCTGATAGAAACCATCCGCTCGGTAAGCAACCTGCCTTTATATGCCGATGCCAACCAGGGCTGGACAGACAAGCAAGAAGCTTTAGATATAGTACTTTGGCTGCATGAGCAGGGCGTGCAACTGATTGAGCAACCTATGAGCAAGCTGGACGTAGACGGCAACGCCTGGCTCACTGAAAATAGCCCGATACCCGTTATTGGCGATGAGGCCGTGCAGCGCCTGCCCGATGTGGGTCTGGCTGCGGGCGTTTATCATGGCATTAATATTAAACTGATGAAATCGGCCGGGATATATGAGGGCTTGCAGATCATAAAAAAAGCCCGATCGCTCGGGCTTAAAGTTTTAATAGGCAGTATGAGCGAAACAAGCTGCGCCACTTTAGCCGCCGCCGCACTTGCCCCCCAATGCGATTGGGCAGATCTGGACGGACCGTTGCTGACCACCAATAACCCCTATATAATACCCGGCTTTGCAAATGGCCGTTGGCAATTAAGCAACCAACCCGGCCTGGGGCTTAATGAATACTAACGCTTTTTAGTAAACTGGCGCACCTCTTTTATCAGGCGAATCTTTAAAATAATCAGCATCACGGCTACAAATACAGCCCCTAACAGCCAGCTCCAGTGCCTTTGTAAAAAACCCTCGTAAGCAATAAACAGGCATACTATAATGCCTACGTTGTACAGCACGTTAAGTGCTACCTTTTTACCCATAATTAGTATACCTGTATGCTTGGATCAATTTCGGCCTGCCATGCCAGTATACCGCCTTTAAGATTGTATAAATTGGTAAAGCCCTGCTGCTCCAACTGCATAATGGCCGCCGCGCTGCGTTTACCGCTGCGGCACATCACCACAACCGGTTTATCTGTATATAATTTATCAGTCTCAATTAAAATGCCGCCCAGCGGAATATGTTGACCGCCGATGTTAGAAGTTTGATACTCAAAATCCTCCCTTACGTCAATCAATTGAAAATCCTCGCCACGGTCAATTTTCTCTTTCAGCTCCTGTACGGTTATCTCGTTCATGGTATTTAAAATATGTTTTCAAATGTATGATTTTTCTGTAAACGGCAATCTCCGGTACGCGGATGCGCCTGCAATTCTTTACATTATACTGTCATTATAACTAATAACTTCGCTAAACCATTGATGCTTAAACGCATCTGATGGTTTATGCCCATGGTTAATAATTACCGCAGTTGCATAAATGTTTTACCCTTAACTGTAACAATAGCAAACCCCGGGCGTTTTATATAAAGTTTACGTAGACAACATATTGATGAAAAAAATTACCCGCTTCTTTTGGTTCTGTTCAGGAGCGCATATTGATACGCTTAAAAAATACCCTATTGAGCATAATAAATATGTGGGTATTGGGGCAACCATATTTTTCACCGCGCTGTTCGCCGCCCTGTCCGGTGGTTATGCCATGTACTTTGTGTTTAGCGGCAGCGCCTTTGCCGTTGGCTTTGCCATATTGTTTGGTCTGCTGTGGGGTACCGCCATTTTTAATATGGACCGATACATTGTATCAAGTATTAACAAAGAGGGCACTACCAACCAGCAGATATTGCAGGCGTCGCCACGTATTTTACTGGCTATAATGATAGGCATAGTTATATCCCGCCCGTTAGAATTGAAGATATTTGATAAGGAGATCCGCGGCAAGCTCAAAACGTCCTACCTGAAAGGGCAGCAACGCAAAATTGATACGCTGCAAAAAACCTATCAAGGCAAATACGCGATGGAACTTGCCAAAAATTCAGAGCTGAAAAAAGAGAAAGACTCATTAGAGAAAGATATCAACCGCTCCCGCTTTCAACTTAACCAGGAGGTTTTTGGCGATAAAACCAACCAAACATCGGGCATAACCGGCTATGGCACCTACGCCAAACAAAAGGAAGCCGTGCTTAAAGAGAAGCAGGACAGGCTGAAAACCGTTACCGGCGATATGGCCAACATGGAGCTGTACCTGAGCGCGCGGAAGAACTACGAAGGGTTAAACAGCACCAAACTATTTTCGGATAAGCAACTGGACAGCCTGGCGAACGTGGCCGGTTTCTCCGACCGTAACTGGGCACTGGGGCAACTATCATATAACGACAAAGGCGAGCGCGACCTGGACACTTACCTGGCTATATCCTTTATCGGCTACCTGTTCATTCTTTTTGAGTGCTTGCCCGTATTTGTTAAGCTGATGTCGCCCAAAGGGCCTTATGATGTGGCTGTTAGTAAACTCGCTGAAGCCAATATTCACTTGGCCGAACGGGATAAGGAACGCGACATGGCCGTTACCGACAATGTATACGATCATCACCTTGAAGCGGATATTGATAAGCGAAAGCGCATTATCACCGGCCAATCTGAATACGACCTTAGCCGCCATAGTTATGATTAACAGGCAGCTAGGGCTGCCTACCATATAGGTAGTCAATAATTTACGTGCTTTTAAGCCAGAAACTCGTATTTTTCGGCCTTTATTTAACTGCACTTCATGAAAAAATTGTTACTTACCGCGGTTGTATGCCTGGCCGTATCTGCAACGTTTGGTCAGCGTAAGCGCCACCGCTCGCGCCCGGTTTACAGCAGCAGCCCTGTTTATTACACGGTATCGTTCCCAAACGCGGTACACCACGAGGCCGAAATTGTAATGACGCTTACCGCCGTACCGCAAGGCCCGTTGCGTGTGCGCATGAGCCGCTCGTCGCCGGGCAGGTATGCCACGCACGAGTTCGGCAAAAACATATATAACGTAAAAGCTTATACCAATAAAGGTTCCGAACTACCCATCAAACAAATTGAGGGCGATGTTTATGAGATTCCCTCACATCAATCTGTAGTAAACATTAGCTATACGCTGTTTGGCAACTGGGTTGATGGCACCTATGCCGGTATTGATGCGGGACAGGCACACCTGAATATGCCCGCCTCGTTTATGTGGGCCGTTGGTTTTGACCGACGACCGGTAAAAATCCAGTTCATTGACCTGGATAAGCACCAGTGGAAAGTATCATCACAACTAAAATACGAGGGCAACGCCACTTACACTGCGCCGAATTTACAGTACATGATGGATAGCCCCACTGAACTATCCGGCTATAAACAGGCAAGCTGGGAGGTTACCAACCCAACCGGTAAAAGGCAAAAAATCAACCTGAATGTATATTCTGACGATAGCCAGCAATTTGTCAACTCCTTTGCGCAAATGGTGCAAAAGGTTGTGCTTGAGGAGCAAGCCGTATTTGGCGAACTGCCCGATTACGATTATGGCGAATACACCTTTATCAACAACGTACACTCCACCGTTAACGGAGATGGCATGGAGCACCGCAACTCTACCATTATTACCGACCCGATTGATAAGATAGAGGGCAACGAGGTACTGGTACTAGGCACTTTCTCACATGAGTATTTTCACAGCTGGAATGTGGAGCGCATCCGCCCGAAATCATTAGAACCGTTTGATTTTACGCACGCCAACCAAAGCAGCGAATTATGGTTTGCTGAGGGATTTACCCAATACTACGGCGAAATGCTGCTGAAAAGAGCAGGTTTTTACACTGTTGATGATTACGCACAAGTGTTGGATGGACTGGTAAACTCGGTGTTGAATACACCCGGCGCTAAAAAATATCCACCTGTACAAATGAGCCGCTATGCGGTGTTTGCCGATGCGGGTGTGTCAATCGACATGAATAATAACTCGAACATCTTTACCTCATATTATGTATATGGCGGCGCTACCGCCCTGGCGCTTGACCTGCGCTTGCGTGCCGAGTTTAACCTAACGCTGGATGACTACATGCGCTTTGTTTGGAAAAAGTTTGGCAAAACAGAAAAGCCATATACCGTACCTATGCTACAATTAGCGCTGGCGCAGTTTACTAAGGAACCGGCCTTCGCGTCCGACTTTTTCAGGCAATACATTTATGGCATTGAGAAAAACGATTATGAGGCTTTATTAGCCAACGCCGGCTTTTTAGTACGTAAAGCAAGTGCCGAAAAAGCATGGGCTGGAGCGCTATCAACCGGAGGCGGACGGGTAAAATCAGGGCAGGCACATGCCTCGTATTCCGGGGAAGGTGTGCTGATTGCCATACCAACCGTACAAAACACGCCATGGTACAAGGCGGGGCTTGATGCCGGTGATGTGATACTCACTATTGACGGGCAAACAGTAAAAACTACTAAGGATATTGAAGGCATCGTCGGTTCAAAAAAACCGGGCGATAAGCTGGCCGTAAAATACCGTAACCGCAACGGCGAGCACAACGCAAACGTAATGCTTGAGGCAAGCCCATATTACGATGTGATCAGCTTTGAAAAAGCGGGGAAAACATTGAGCAAGGAGCAGGAAACATTCAGAAATAACTGGCTACAATCAAAAGTAAAATAACACCATGATAAAAAGATTTTTAGCGGCGGGATTGCTGCTCAGTGCAACGGCGGGAGCCTACGCACAGGATGTGAACAAACTGATCGTTCAGGAAGATGTGGGCAAGATTATCAAAACGCTCTCGGCAGACGATATGCAGGGCCGCGGCAGCTTTACGCCGGGTATTGACAAGGCGGCCAAATTTATTGAGGGCGAGTTTAAAAAAGCAGGCCTTACCCCGCTTACCGGCGAAAAGGATTTCCGCCAGTCGTTCAGCGTAATACGCTCTACCCCGGTAAGCATACAGGCAAGCATCAATGGCAAACCGGTACTTACCGAAAACGCCTTCGCTATGGCAGGCGCATCGTTTAAATGGACCGCCGCCAGTGGCGCCGAAGTAGCCACGTTAGCCGCCGGTCAGGATTTTCGTACCGAGTACCGCAAGTACCTGTCATCAGGCAAAAACATGCTGATTTTAGTCGACCCATCATTTGCCGACATATTTGGCCGTTTACGCAACCGCACTATAGGCGGCAATGTAAGCATGAAGGTTGACAGCGCCCAGTCGTTAGTTTTTGTATTGGGTAAGTTTGATAATCCATCTAACTACGAAATAAATTACCAGGTAAAAAATGAGGAAGCGCCGTTATTCAATGTAGCTGGTATGATCAAGGGTAAAACCAAACCTGACGAATACGTGGTTTTCTCCGGCCATTACGATCACCTGGGCATCATCAAACCAACTGATAAGGACAGCATTGCTAATGGTGCTGATGATGACGCATCGGGCACAACGGCGGTTATCGCGTTAGCTAATTATTATAAAAAGCTGAACAACAACGCCCGCACCCTAATCTTTGTAGCCTTTACCGCTGAGGAGATTGGCGGTTATGGCTCGCAATATTTTTCAAACAAGGTTGACCCGGACAAAACAGTGGCCATGTTCAACATCGAGATGATTGGCAAGGCATCAAAATTCGGTACCAACTCGGCATTTATAACCGGTTACGAGCGGTCGGATTTTGGCACCATCCTGCAGAAGAACCTGAAGGGTACCGCTTTTAAGTTCCATCCTGATCCATACCCGGAGCAGCAACTGTTTTACCGCAGCGATAACGCTACCCTGGCAAGGCACGGCGTACCGGCGCACACCATCTCAACCGATCAGATTGATATTGACAAATTATATCACACGGTGAAGGACGAATTCAGTTCGCTGGATGTAAGCAACATTACCTCAACCATACGTGCCATAGCCCTGAGCTCGCGCAGTATTGTTGCCGGTAAGGATACGCCAACCCGCATCCCAAAAATGGACGATTAATATTGATATCGACTTTATTTTTCAGAAACTATTTCGGCCTGCTGTTTTTTCGGCAGGCTTTTTAGTATCAGCTCATACGAGTGGTCAATCATCTGGTGCAGTTGTTTTATGGTGAGGCTGCCATCCATCTGCACGGTGTTCCAGTGTTTTTTGTTCATGTGAAAACCGGGCTGCACTTCGGGGTGCTGTTCGCGCAGTTCAACAGCTAGCTCAGGGTCGCACTTGGCGTTAAAGCGGTTACCGTCAAGCCCGGCAAGCAGGAATATTTTGCCACCAACCTTAAATACCAGTGTATCATCGCCAAAGGGGAAACTTTCGTCGGCAGCGGGTTTGGCAAGGCAATAGTCGCGCAGTTCTTCAATATTCATGGTAAAAGGTATTTATGCTGATTGTCAAAAATACCTTTTTAGGTTTCATTTGTTAAACTGATAATTATTATTGTAAACTATGAATCTGTCAGCCCTAACATATACTGTAACCGAGCGCTTTTTGCGTTACGTTACTATTGATACCCAATCGGACCCTGAATCGCCTACCTGCCCATCAACGGAAAAACAAAAAGATCTGGGCCGGTTACTGGTTGCCGAGCTGCTTGAAATTGGCCTAACCGATGCGCATATAGATGAGCATGGGTACGTATACGCCACCATCCCGGCTAATACGGATAAGGATGTGCCGGTGATCTGCTTCTGTTCGCACATGGATACAGCGCCTGATTGCAGCGGAACGGATGTAAAACCGATAGTACATCAGAATTATACCGGTGCGGACATTATATTGCCTGATGATGATACGCAGGTGATCCGTATGGCCGATCATCCTGACCTGAAAAACCAATTGGGTAACGATATTATAACCGCCAGCGGCAATACGCTACTGGGTGCTGATAACAAGGCTGGTGTAGCCGAGATAATGGATGCCTGCTTCCAATTGATGCATAATCCGCAGATTAAGCACGGTACCATTAAAATACTGTTTACACCCGACGAAGAAATTGGTCGCGGTGTAGATAAAGTGAACATTGAAAAGGTAGGCGCTTATGCCGCCTATACTATGGATGGTGAAAGCGCGGGCAACCTGGAGAATGAAACTTTTTCTGCCGACGGCGCTAAGCTGACCATCAACGGTGTGAGCGCACACCCCGGTTTTGCCAAAGGTAAAATGGAAAGCGCCATTAAAATAGCCGGTGAAATTATTGCCGCCCTGCCTATTGAGCTTTCGCCGGAAGGAACCGAAGGAATGGAAGGTTTTATTCATCCCGTAGGCATACAAGGACATGTGGAAACCGCCACCATTGAATTTATACTGCGCGATTTTGATGAGGAAAAGCTGCATGCCCATGCCGAAACATTAAAGCGCATTGCCGATCGGGTTTTGGAAAAACACCCGGCATCCTCCTACTCACTCAAAATAGCCGAACAATACCGAAACATGAAGGTGGTACTGGATCAGCATCCCGAAATAACAAAATACGGGATGGAGGCCATCCGCCGTGCGGGTATGGATGCCAAACTTTGCAGTATACGTGGCGGTACGGATGGTTCGCGCCTATCGTTCATGGGTTTGCCTTGCCCTAATATTTTCGCGGGCGAGCATGCTTTTCATAGCAAACAGGAGTGGGTATCGGTACAGGATATGCAAAAGGCGGTTGATACCATTTTGCACCTCTGCGCCATTTGGGAAGAAAAAGCCTAATAATTTATGATGGCTGATGACGCTCAAAACATACGCCGAAAGATAATCCATATTGATATGGATGCCTTTTACGCGTCGGTTGAGCAGCGGGATAACCCGGAGTACCGTGGCAAGGCATTGGTAGTTGGCGGCCTGCCCGAAGGGCGGGGCGGTGTAGTAGCCACAGCCAGTTATGAGGCGCGTAAGTTTGGGGTGCGGTCGGCCATGCCCTCAAAACAGGCATTGCAACTTTGCCCGCATGCCGTTTTTGTGAGGCCAAGGTTTGCGGCCTATAAAGAGGTGTCACAAAAGATAAGGGAGATATTCCGCAGGTATACTGATCTGATCGAGCCGCTCTCGCTGGATGAAGCCTACCTGGATGTAACCACCGATAAGCTGGAAGTAGGCTCGGCCATTGAGATAGCCAAACAGATAAAGGATGCCATTAAAACCGAACTGCAATTGACAGCTTCGGCAGGGGTGTCCATCAATAAGTTCGTGGCCAAAATAGCTTCGGACATGAACAAACCTGACGGGCTCACCTTTATCGGCCCCTCGCAAATAGCGGCTTTTATGGAAAAGCTGCCGGTAGAGAAGTTTTTTGGCGTGGGCAAGGTTACCGCCGCCAAAATGAAGAACATGGGCCTTCATACCGGCGCCGACCTGAAACGGCTTACCGAAGATGAAATGACCAAAGCCTTTGGTAAGGCCGGGCGATTTTATTACCAGATAGTACGCGGTATCGATAACCGGGCGGTACAACCGCATCGAGAAACAAAATCAGTTGGCGCGGAAGATACCTTTGCTTATGACCTCACCCAACTGGATGAAATGAACCCCGAGCTTGACCGCATTGCCGAAACCGTAGCCACCCGCCTGGAACGATATGGATTGAAAGGCCGCACGGTAACGCTCAAGGTAAAATATCACGATTTCAGGCAGATCACGCGCAACCAATCCGTTAGTACGCCGGTTAGCAGCGCCGCCGAGATCGCGCAAATCGCTAAGCAATTGCTGGCCATAGCAGCTACTGATGATATGAAGGTGCGCCTGCTGGGTATTTCCCTTTCCAATTTTGGGGAGCCGCAGCGCAAAACTGATCAGCATACCGATCAATTGCGCTTGTTCTGATTATCGGTGTTTCTTTTCGCCGGCAAACGCCTTTTCGCCGGCCCCAACTCGTACGGCCAGTTTATTTTCAATAGGAGGCACCGGGCAGCGATAGCCATCGCTGTAAGCACAGTATGGATTGTAAGCTTTATTAAAGTCAATAGCTAAACCATCATCTTTTATATCGTTGGCATTAATATCAATATAACGCCCGCCGGGGTAAGATTCTGCGCCATTGGTTTGATCGGTAAAAGGCAGAAAAAGATGATCCTTGTACTGCGGTATGGCTGTGAGCGAAGGGCTTTTAAACAAAGTCAATTGCAATGGCTTGCCTTTCAGCGTAAAAGTCAGCCTGGCAAAAGGCACATACTCCTGGCTGTCACCGTTAAAAGTGGTCAGCTTAATTACCGGCTGATTGTGCAAAAGCTCAACCTTGGCAACAATGCTATAGGTGCTGTCTGCTTCAAAAAAGCGCAGGTTGTGTAAATCTTCCGCTTTTAACGGCGATCGCTGCTCGGCCAAAAAATCGTCCTTATATTTTTTCCGGTGGGCTGCAATCTGCGCTTTGAAACTTTGCGCATTCGCGGCGGTTATTACCGCTAACAGGCTTATGGATAAAAATAGTTTCTTCATTGGTAATTATTTAAGCTTGTGCGCCATCTCAAAAAACTTCACCTGTTTTTTTACACTTGGCCGCTCGTTGTAGGCCGAGTAGTAAACGTAAGCCTTGTTTTGATCCACACCCGGCATAATTGATGGCAGTGCCTTACGGATCGCCAGGTTTTCGGCCTTTAAAGCTGTTGTATCTTTTAAGTCGATTTTTGATTGATAGCAAATTTGCGGAAAGCTGCCCTCGGGCGTTGTTTTGTTGAACACGCCAAAAATTTGCGGCTTGGTAGCAACCCCTTTAATAGTATAAGGGAAAGGATATTGCTTGTTGGCATCAGCGCCCACGGTAGCATATATTTCCGCCATAGGCTGCTCAAAAGTATATTGCCACACCTGGCTGGGGTGCAGGCAAATCATGGTGAGCGCCAGCGTGTTAAGCGCCTCAACCACCTGTCCTTTAGCATAACTGTTTTTAGCGTAGCTATAAAGCTGGGGTGCGGTTTTATTGTTGATGGTATAAGGCCCTACGTCTATTTTGCACAATCGCCAGCCATAATCGTAATTAGCATACATAATGGTGATCATCTCCTTGTTCGCACCCTTGGCCGGTATTAAAAAAGCCATGTACATTTCTTCGGCAAAAGCCGGATAGATCAAATCATATGCATTTATTCCATTATTATCGGCAAGGATAGTATCGCGGTCGTTATACTTATTCACCACATAATATTCGTTCAATACCGAGTAGCTTGTATCAACCTTTAACCGATTAGCCACCAGTTCAATATCCCGTTTAGTAGCCGGATCATCGAGCAGCTCTTTAGAGAGCATATTTTCCAGTGTTTGTTTGTCATCGACCCGCATGGCCTTTATCAAATCGGCATTCAGTTCGTGAAAGTGCTGGCGGTCATCGGCGGTAATTTTTTCATTCTTAAAAAAGCCCGGCGCCTGGTGTTTACAGCTTTGGGTAACAGCGGCAATAATAAGTAATGCCACCACAGTATGTGATAGTTTAAGTAATAGGGGTTTCATAACGGGGCTAAAGATACAAAAATCAAAAACCCCTGTTAATTGTACTGATAAATAGCTATTGATTTTCCGATTAGAAATTTATACATTTAATCTACCAGTTATAAATCTCAAATCAGGCGAAAGGAGGTGTTGCGATGAGATTGCTTGTTTTATTGTCGGCTTTATTTTTTTCAGTTGCTGCTTACGGGCAGGGCAAACAGGCATCCTTTTGCTTTGACTTTTATGGTAATACCTTTTGTGCCGAGGCCGACACATCCCTTAACGCTACCATACCGCAGTACATCACCCCGCAAAACATCCGGACTTTTTACAACGGCATCAACACCCTTAATTATAAGCCCTTGCTTGCCGCAATGCAGGCATATCGCAATAAGTATAAACTTAATGATTGGTTATATTATCAACTGGTGCGTAAAACCGCTCAGCAGCTAAGTCCTAAAAACGCTAACTATAGCCGTTACACCCTTTATAAATGGTACTTGCTCAGCAACTCCGGTTTTGACGCACGGTTGGCCATTACGCCCGAAAACCGGGTTATCTTTTATGTTTACAACAACGAGGACATAGCCGACATTCCATTTTTTATGGTGGATGGAAAAAAATATATGTGCCTCAATTACCATGATTATGCACATGCCGACCTGCACCGGGATCCGCCGATGCCTGTTCCGGTAAATGTTCCGGGCGCTACGCATGCTTTTTCCTACCTGATAACCCGTCTGCCCGATTTTAAGCCCGAAAGCTATGTTCAAAAACAGCTTCAGTTTAAGTATGGCAATACAATGTACCACTTTAATGTCAAGCTTAACAATGAGGTGAAAGGCATATTTGCCAATTACCCGGGTGTTGATTTTAGCTATTATTTTAATATTCCGCTTAGTAACGAAACTTATGGCTCGCTGATACCGGCCTTGCGCAAAAATGTAAATGGCATGTCGCAAAAAAAAGGTATTGACTACCTGATGCGTTTTACCCGCTACGCGTTTTTGTATGAAGATGATGAGCAGAATTTTGGCAAGGAAAAGCGCATGGCTCCGGAAGAAACCCTGTTCTCTGAGTACAGCGATTGCGACGACCGCGCCGCGCTGTTCTTTTACCTGGTTAAGGAAATATATGATCTGCCGATGATCGCCATGTTGTACCCTACGCATATTACCATAGCCGTACAGTTTGATAAGCCGGTAGGCAAGCCTGTAATTTATGAAGGCCGCGCATATTCAGTATGCGAACCTACGTTGCAGCCCGAAGACCTGAAGATAGGCCAGTTATCATCCAAATTAAAAAACCAAGCTTACCAGGTAGTGTATAGCTACGTGCCCGGCCATGATGCTAATTAAGGTTTAGCGCAGATGTTATACCTTTGCAGGTAATGCTCGAAATAGTTTATCAGGATGATTACCTCGTAGCGATTAACAAGCCGCATGGTTTGCTGGTACATCGCTCATCAATAGCCAATGATACCAGCGAATTCGCGTTGCAACTGCTCCGCGATCAGCTCGGCAAAAAAGTTTATCCCGTGCATCGTATCGACCGTAAAACCGGCGGCCTGCTGCTATTCGCTTTTGATAAGGACACAGAAATAGCCATGCAAAAACTATTTGCCCAGAACCAGATCAGTAAAACTTACCTTGCACTGGTGCGCGGATACGCGCCCGACGAAGGGGAGATTGATTACCCGCTGCGAAAAGAAAACGGCACCCTGCAGGATGCGTTTACCGCGTATAAAGCCCTGCAACGCACCGAGGTTGAGGTACCACTGGGCAAGCACCCTACATCCCGTTACACGCTGATTGAGGTTAAACCACGTACTGGGCGCATGCACCAGATACGCAAGCACATGGCACATATTTTTTACCCGATCATCGGCGATCGTACGCACGGTTGTAATAAGCAGAACAAACTGTTTAAAGAACGTTGGGGTATTGAAACGATGTTTCTGCATGCTTCGAGCCTGGCATTCAGCCATCCGGTAACCGGACAACCGGTACAAATAACCGCGGCTGTGAGAGCTGAATTTGAGGAGGTTTTAAAATTATTAGGCATTAATTTTTAGTTAACTAAATTACACTTCTCTAAACATTATTTACTTTGATTGGTTATACGTGTTACAGTTACCAGAATTGCAACACACACCACCATGAAGATAGCCCTCACACCACAACTGCTTGGCGATTTGATAGAAAAAGGATTTAGTTATATGCTGGCCGGTGAAGTTGTTGAAGATGATAAAAATGAACAGATTGTTTTAAAGCCGGTAAAAATACAGCCGGTTATACAACAACTGCCTTATGGGTATCAAACCTACTACCGAATTACACAGGAACCGGTGCAAATGTGCTGCGGTAATACCGGCGCAACGGTATGGGTGGAATACGAAGAAAGCCTGATGGATACCAGAATCGCTCCCGAAGCACCTTATAACGATAGTTACTTCAGGATGAGTGAAAGCTTTTTCAGGCAGGTGCTTGATAGCCTGGAAGATTACGCTGTATTTACAACCGATACCCGTGGCAATGTGAACAGTTGGAATAGCGGAGCGCAAAAATTATTAGGTCATGCGGAGAACGAAGTGCTGGGCTTAAGCGCCAGCATATTTTTTACTACCGAAGATGTGGCTCGAGGCGTGCCGGCCCGGGAATTAAACACAGCGGTTGAAAATGGCCGTGCTATAGACGAGCGTTATCATATACGTAAGGACGGATCAAAATTCTGGGGTACCGGTTTGGTGTTCCCGCTGTATGATGAAGAGGCACAGCATCGCGGCTTTACAAAGATCATGCGAAATCTTAACGAAGAAAAGTTATCCCGCGAGATTAACGAGGTTTAAACACCTTAATCTATTTGAAATTTTTTTTCGTTGACTGAAACTTTGTTTACAAATATGCGTATAACGCGTAAATATTTGTTTATTAGCTTTATACGTCTTGTAAAAACCTCTGTTTCTACACCTCATTTTATAATTCAAACAATCCGGGCTATTGTTTTTTTACAAAAAAATGTATCATTTATTTGTAAATATAAACTGAATAGATAGATTTGTAGTTAACAATAGACATTGTTGTATAATTTAATAAACATTTTGTTGTACCCCTATCAACAAACTAAAGAGATTAAATGAAGAAAATTACTATTGCTATCGCTTTGTTCATCAGTGCAGTTAGCGTTCAGGCCCAAACAAAAACCAACGCAGCTGACAACACAGAAAACACCGGTGACGACCAGGAAAGCTTAGCCAAAACATATCTTTCGCAAATTATGGGTGTTGCGCTTAATGCAACCTCAAATCTTAAACTTTTTGAAGCAGTACACGATTGGATAGGCACTCCTTACCGTTTTGGTGGTAGCAGCCGCAAAGGAATTGATTGTTCAGGCTTTACTAAAGAAATATACAGCAAGGTATTTAACCTGACCATCAAACGTAACTCACGCGATATTTTCAGCATGGTTAGCCCTGTTCGTCGTAACGAGTTAAAGGAAGGCGATCTGGTTTTCTTTAAAATACGCAGCCGCCGTATTTCACACGTAGGTGTTTATTTGGGTGGTGGCCGTTTTGCACATGCGTCCTCAAGAGGTGTGGCTATCTCGAACCTTGAAGACCGTTACTACAGCCGTTACTTTTACAAAGGCGGTCGTTTAACGGCTCAATACCAGGACGAATTGGAAATTCCGTTAGAAGAAGAAACTAATTAAAAACTTATTTATACTAAATGCCAAATCCTTTCGTAATTACGGAAGGATTTTTTTTTGACTATGCGCCGCCTCAACCTTTATCTTTTATTTTTTATCATCCTGCTAACCTATGCTTGCAAGCAAGGGAACAAACAACCAGCCGTAAAGCAAAACAATGCAACTGCCGTTAATACTACAAAAAAGTCCACCCCAACGGATGATACCCTAAGTATTGTTGCTGTTGGCGATATGATGCTGGGTACATCCTATCCCAGCCGTTCAACCCTGCCGCCCGACAGCGGAAAGCGGAGCTTTAAACCGGTGCTTAGCCACTTGCGCAATGCCGATGTTACTTTCGGCAACCTGGAAGGCGTTTTATTGGATACCGGCGCTGCGGCCGAATTTAAATTACGCCAGCGCAGCAAAGCCTATCTCTTCAGAATGCCTGAGTGGTATGGTGGTATTATAAAGGATGCCGGATTTGACCTGATCAGCTTGGGGAATAACCATTCCAACGACTTTGGTTTGGCCGGGCGTAAAGCTACCATGCGCATCCTCGACTCATTACAAATTGCTTACGCAGGTCTACGCAGCAAACCAACCGCAATCATAAAAGTGAAAGGTTTTACCGTAGGCTTCTGCGCATTTTCGCCTAACAGCCAAACCGTATCGTTGCTTGACCTGCAAAATGCTGCCACCATCATCCGCAAATTAAAGCAGCAAACTGATATTGTTATCGTATCGTTTCATGGCGGAGGCGAGGGCACCGGATTTGAGCATGTAACGCGCGCGGATGAAAGCTATAAAGGCGAAAACCGTGGCAACGTTTACGCCTTTGCGCACAACGCTATTGATGCCGGGGCAGACGTGGTGTTAGGCCATGGCCCGCACCTTACCCGTGGCATGGAACTTTATAAAAAGAGGTTTATAGCTTATAGCTTAGGGAATTTTTGCACTTACAAGGGCGTTAACACCAGTGGCATTTGCGGCCTTGCACCTCTATTAAAGCTCACTATTAAAAAAAACGGGGAATTCGCCGCCGGGCGCATTGTAGCAACCCGGCAAACTTATCCGGCGGGCATTCAAATTGATACCGGCAATCGCGTGATCAAAAAGATCAAAATATTAAATGCCTCTGATTTCCCGGAATCACCGCTCGCAATCAGCAATGATGGTGTAATGTCCGCGAGTTATTAAACCGCTTTGTCGGCCGTGTTGCGTACCAAACCAATGCCTGTAAAAAAGAACATAATGGCGATAATGCCGACTACAACCAAGGTAGTCATTTCGGCGCTCTTTTGTATAATACCAACGCCTGTATAAATTAAACCAACTATACCTAAAATGGTAAGTATTGTTCCGAAGGTGCGTTTTAAGTTCATAGTTATTTAGTGTTTTGCTTTTGCAAAACAAATTGCACACCAATAATTAATTCTATCTTTATTAAACCTTTAATCATCAATTATGGACGTTTCTATCCCTATTACCATTGTAACCGTATTACTGTTAATTATACTGTTCAGTTCATTTGTGACCGTAAAACAGGGCACTATAGCCGTGGTTACCATTTTTGGCAAATACCGCCGCATACTTACACCGGGGCTTAATTTCAAGATACCGCTTATCGAGCTGATCTACTCTCGCATTTCCATTCAAAACCGATCGGTTGAGCTGGAGTTCCAGGCCGTAACTTACGATCAGGCTAACGTTTATTTCAAAGCGATGCTTTTATACTCGGTGCTCGATCAGCAGGAGGAAACCATCAAGAACGTCGCTTTTAAATTTGTTGACGAGCGCAACCTGATGCAGGCATTGGTACGCACCGTTGAGGGGTCCATCCGTGCGTTTGTGGCCACCAAGCGCCAGGCCGATGTGCTGATTTTGCGCCGCGACATTGTGGAGCACGTAAAAGAACAACTGGACAACATACTCGAAAGCTGGGGCTATCATCTGCAGGATCTGCAGTTGAACGATATTACATTCGATGATATCATCATGAAATCAATGAGCCAGGTGGTGGCATCAAACAACCTGAAGGCCGCTGCCGAAAACGAAGGCCAGGCCCTGCTCATTACTAAAACAAAGGCTGCCGAGGCCGAAGGTAATGCCATCAAGATATCTGCAGAGGCTGAACGCCAGGCAGCTCAATTACGCGGCCAGGGTATAGCTTTGTTCCGCGAAGAAGTTGCCAAGGGTATGACCGTTGCGGCAAAAGAAATGCAGGAAGCAGATATGGATACATCGGTGATATTATTTACCATGTGGACTGAATCCATCAAACACTTTGCAGAGAACTCATCCGGTAACGTAATATTTCTTGATGGCTCGGTAGATGGTATGCAACGCACTATGAAAGAAACGATGGGCTTAAACCTTTTAAAGGATGACAAGGTCAAAAAGTAAAACTTTTTGGCTGTATGGCATTAAAATTCTGGAAGACTTTGCTGTTGGTTATGCTGTGCACGGCCGGCAGCAGCTTTGCACAGCAGGGCTATAAAACACTTACCCTAACCGATTTTCAAGGGTCGCCACGGCGCAGTAATTTTGCCGCTGTTGCTTATACCAATTGTAGCATCAGCTATAATTACAGCGTAAAACGCATACGCGGTGTATTCAGAATTGACTTTGAGGTGAGCATGGTGATGAACAAGGATAAATCATGGCTTGACCGCAGCCGCATTAAAAATCCCGAAATGCTGGCTGAAATATTAAGGCACGAACAAGGCCATTATGATATTGCTTACCTGCAACAGCAGGAAGTGCTCAGAACTTTTAACCGCACCCAATTTGGCCGCGATTACAGTTTGGTAATTGCTGATATTTTTAACCGGATAGACGCCAAGTACCAGCAAATGAATGCCGACTATGAACGCGAAACTAACCACATGCAAAACAGGGAGCAACAACTGGTTTGGAACAGGTACCTGCAAAAGAAGGTGAGTAATTTACCGCCGCTAACAGCATCGATGTAATGTTGCATTACATGAGTAAGGCATGCCTTAAAATAAGCCCGTATGCTTCACCATCATCCTGAAATTCTCCCTGTATCTTAATCGGAGTATTAATAGTGAGCTTTGCTTCATCAAGCTTACTTTCAAAAAACACAGTTATCCTCCTTGTATTGCCCTTATAAAACACTTTGCCTTCAATATAGCGATGACCGCCATCATTACCCGTTTCCAAAATGATATACTTTTGTATGTTTATTTCAACGCTTTTATGCTCGGCTGTTAAAAAAACACTGCCAATATTTTCAAGTAAAGGTGGCCCTCCACCTTGCATTTCAAACTTTGGATAAGTATGCCGCCAATAACGCTTATCATTAGGATCTTGGTAAATGGTCGTCCAATTTCCATCTTCAGCACCAACTGCTTTTAGATAATTTTTAGCTAACCACTCTATTCTTTCACAATTGTCATCCCCAATCATTTTCCGATCCCTAAATATCCAATCCCCGATAATTAATGTTTCTTCAGGCAGAAGTTTCATATTTTCAATATAAGATTTAAAGCAAAAGCCCCTCTGCTGAGGGGCTTATGTTTACTAATATAACAAATGATCGTAAGGATATCGGGCTGTATGTATGGCTTTTACCTTATCATACAATAACTGCCTGAATTCGTCTATATTTTCGCGTTTAGCGGCTGATATAAAAATGGCCGGGCTGTTGTGGCGAGCCATCCAGCTGTGCTTAAAATCTTCAAGCGTTAGCGGCTTCAGCTCCTCGCCTTCAAATATCTCTGTTGGCTGGTAAGCATCAATTTTATTAAACACCGTGATGTTTTCCTTATCTACCGCGCCTAACTCCTTCAACGTTTCGTTAACCGTACGTATCTGATCCTCAAAGTTAGGATGCGAAATATCAACCACATGTACCAGTATATCCGCCTCGCGCACCTCATCCAGTGTCGATTTAAAGCATTCCACCAAATGGTGAGGCAATTTGCGGATAAACCCGACGGTGTCTGACAGTAAAAACGGCGCATTCTCAATCACCACCTTACGTACAGTAGTATCAAGCGTAGCAAACAGTTTGTTCTCAGCAAATACTTCCGACTTGGAAAGCATGTTCATGATGGTTGATTTACCTACGTTGGTATACCCCACCAAGGCCGCGCGCACCAATTGATGCCGGTTTTTACGCTGTGTCTCATTCTGGCGATCAATATCTTTTAGTTTGCCTTTTAACAAAGATATTTTGTTGAGGATCAAACGGCGGTCAGTCTCAATCTGCGATTCACCCGGCCCACGCATACCGATACCACCCTTCTGGCGCTCTAAGTGGGTCCACAAACGGGTAAGGCGCGGTAAAAGGTATTGTAGTTGAGCCAGCTCAACCTGTGTTTTGGCCTGCGCGGTTTGTGCCCGCCCGGCAAAAATATCCAGAATGAGGTTATTACGATCCAGTATCTTTACTTTGAGTTCATTCTCAATATTACGCAACTGAGATGGCGACAGCTCATCATCAAACACCACGATATCAATTTCTTCGGCAAATACATATTCCTTTATTTCTTCGAGCTTACCGGTACCCACATAGGTAGCACGTTCCGGACGGCTTAGCTTTTGGGTAAAATGCTTAACGGTTTTTCCACCGGCGGTCTCTACCAAAAATTCCAGCTCTTCCAGGTACTCCTTTTCCATTTCCTCGGTTTCGTCGGCAGTAATTACGCCCACTAAAACCGCTTTTTCCTGCTTCACAGCAGTATCATAAAATTTTTGTTTCATTCAGTAAAATGATTACAATCAAAATGCCAAGTTACTAAAAGGCATTATTTAACCCATGCACATGCCAAAATAACATATAACATGCCTGTTGCGGATGAACCCGGCAAAATTGATCAAGTATTAAAAAGAAAGATTAATTAACATACTCCGGTCCGGCTATTTGGGAATAGCGTTACCTTGGAACCAAAGCATTAAGCAAATACGGTAGTAATTTTCATGATGCTGCAAAGATAATGATTTTAGTCAACAAGCAAAATAGCAGGCCTTTAACGCCTCTTTCCGCGTACTTTACTTAAAAACTCAGGCGTTACACCCAGGTACGATGCTAGCATGTATTGCGGCACGCGCTGTACAAAGCCCGGAAACCGATCAACAAACAAGTTGTATTGCTCCTCGCTTGTCATATCAAACAAATAGCGTATCCGCATCTGGAAAGCACCGAATCCTTTTTGCATTACACGCATAAAATAGCGCTCCAGCTTGGGCACGAGTTCTAATAGCTTCTCCTGGTTGGCTACGCTTAAGCTCAGCAATTCTGATTTTTCAACCGCCTGTATATAAAACCCGGATGGCTGCCGGGTGTCCATGCTCATATAGTCGGCCAGCCACCAGTTGTCTATACCGAACTGAACAATGTGCTCGCTGCCATTCTCCTTAATAAAAAACATGCGCAGGCAACCCTTGGTTACAAAATATTGCGTTGAACAGTTTTCACCTTCGGATAGCAGGTATTGCTTTTTATTTACGGTTTCGGGCTTGAAATACTCCGCAACAATAAGCTCCTCCTCGGCAGTAAGGCTTACATATTTACTGATGTGTTTTAAAAGGCCGGCAAACATATCGGATTTTAGACAGATTCGGTTTAAATATAGCGCTTCTGTAGGGCATAAAAAAAGCGTTGCCTCTTTTACGTGGCAACGCTGGTGGATATGAAATGTTTAATCGACTATTTTAAATACAGTAATGAGCGGTTGGCATAACCCGGTTTCCAGTGTGCATACCAGTCAGGGTATAAGGTACCGCCTGATGCTGCCCACTCGGCAAAGTGGTTATATGCCTCGCGTATGTCCGTACGCTCTATCGGGTAACGGGTTGAATATTTGTAGCTGATGGCCCAAGGTAAATTATCAGCCGACAAGTAATAACGGTTCTCTCCCGGTTTAGAATTATCGTCATTTGTACCTAATAATGTTTTATCAGCCTTATCAGTTGGTTTGTAACCCGGCAAGTGCACCTCAATGCCACGTTTTAAATTAGCGATCAGGAACGGATTGAATTCGCTAACACTTAACTCGCTGCGATCAAGCGGGCTGGTAAAGTTTAGTGCTACGTTGATGTTTTTGCCGTTAACCTTAGCTTTATCAGGCTCGGTGTTTACAAAGTACGACATATCCGGATATTTCAATACCGCATCCTGATGGTCAAACGGAATAATTACCGCGTTAGCCTGACCGGCCTCAACCCCGTTACTTGCAAAGGTTACATAGTTGCTGGTGATAATTTGGCCTGATACCGATTTTACTTTTGATGCGCTAACCGGTAGTTGCATACCAAAACCATTTTTAAATGATGAACCTGCAGCAAGCGGGATGAAAGTAGTTACCAGGTCAACCACTTTATTTTGCGCGTTCAGCACAAATTTATAACGGTAGTTAATCACCAGGTCATTCATATCATAATCACCTTTTACCGGCCAGTTATCCTCAAAGCCGAACTGTGCGAATTTGGTATCGGTAGGATAATAATCGTTATACGCACGGTCCGGATCGTTCGGATATTCATCTTTATCATCCGGCACGCCGTCGCCATCCGAGTCGTTATTCTGATCAACCGGCGGCACATTGCTATCGTCAATACCATCGGCTACGCTTGAACGGGCGTAAAATACAATATCGTTAAAGTCGTTATCGCAATCCGTTTCGGTACGGTTAATATCTTCAAATCCAATGATGAAATTATCGTTTTCTTCATCGCGCAGTACAACGTTGTGCCTTTTTAAGTTTGCATTGCTTTCGCTGTTAAAGGCATCGTGCGAGTAAAATTTCTCCACATCAGTTTGGATGTTGCTGCCTGTCCATGAGTTACGCAGAACAATAAAACCAATTGAGGTACCGGCTTCAAAAGTACCCAGCTTTATTTTGTGGCCAGGCATCAAAGCGCCGCCTGTACCCGCTGCTGATGCATTTGGGAAGATGAATGTAGCTTTAGCCAGATCATTAGCCGTTTTTGGCGGATTTGATGTGGGGTAAGTGTAATACGCCAATGTATTTTGATACGATGCACCCTCGGCCACAAAGGTTATGGTAACATCGGTTTTTTTGATCACCCTGATTACTGACGGGGCACTGCTTTGCAAATACTCCGGGTGATGCTTAGCTACGTTTTGATACTCGGGCAGTGAGTTGTTTACATACTTAAGCATTTTAGCGCTTACCACTTCGCGCTCAGGATCAAGATTTTTAAGTACTCCCAAGTACAGCGGGTAATTGTTGTCGTTATAAATACCATCGTTTGCTGACGTGTATGGAGCCGGATAAACAAATTGTGTGTTGGTTGCTCTTGCGCCCAAAGCAAAAACCTTACGGTTGCTGTAGTTAATTTTTTCGGCTACCACGTCGCCGCCAAAACCGGCTTTACCGCCAATTATTACATTGGCATTGGTGCCGCTTAGCTTAGCCACTACGTTATGCTGCAAACCGACATATTCCGGGTCAACAATAAGTTGGGTAGTAGCCGAGGCTACGTTCACCTTGGCTTGTAATTTACCAGCATTGTCAGTAATACCCGTGTAAATTGCCACGGTTGAATCGCCTATGGTTTCGTAGAGTTTTACCTTGGCACCAGCAACTGCCTCGTCGGTATTTGTAAGCAGGCTGATGTTTACATTAACGTTTTTTGATGTTTGGTAATTGAAACCGGCAGCGGCTTTTGAGCCCGGTGTAGCTGAGGCATTTTCTCCCTCTTTAAATGAGTCCTTTTTGCAGGATACCATACCTGCCACACCCCCTGCAAGTAGCAGAGTAAATAGTTTTTTCATAGTCGTTATAAGTATAGATGTCTGTACGGGAAAAGTGGCAAACACTTCACCAAAACGGCTTTTATACTTACGGACGCCATATTGCCGAAACTTTATTTACTCAAAACGTGTAATATTTTCTACAAAATTGATATTTATTTCTACAAAGTAAATCGGGCACGATTTTTTGAATATAACGGGTTAAACGAAAAATGCACCGCCGGTGAAGGCAGTGCATTTCTCACAAATCACTAATCGCTGTATATTACTTGATATAAATCAAAGCAGTGTTTTTATAACCGGTGGCACCATTGCTATACCAGTCGGTAAATGATGCGCCGCCGCTTGCAGCCCACTCTGCAAAGTGGAGGTATGCTTTAGTAATGTTTGCTTCTTCAATTGGGTAAGCTATAGCAGTGTTGTAGCTGATAGCCCATGGCCAGTTCTCAGTTGACAAGTAGTATTTGCCTGCTGAAGCTTTTGAAGCATCGTCACTGGTGCCGAATAATTTAGCATCAGCCTTATCAGTTGGCGCATAGCCCGGCAGGTGAATTTCGTAACCGCGGCGCAGGTTGCTGATCAGGAACGGATTGAACGCTGAAGGTAACAGATTAGCCTGAGCTACCGGCGAAGCAAAGTTGATGTTTACAGTTACGGTGGTACCGGTAACTTTATTTTTTGAGTTCAGCGTATTAATAAAGAATGAGTTATCGGCATTTTTTATAACCGCGTCGTGGTTATCAAAAGGTATAATAACCGCTTTGTTCTGACCGGCTTCAACACCGTTTGAGGCGAACTGGATGTAATTGCTTACTATCTGCTGGCCACTTACTGATGATACCGTTGAGGCAGCTACCGGTAATTGTACACCAAAACCGTTTTTAAAAGAAGCGCCCGCAGCCATCGCGTTAAAGGTGCCTTCCATGTTCACAACTTCGTTTTTAGCATTCAAAACAAATTTGTAACGGTAATTAACCACCAGGTCATTCATGTCATAGTCGCCTTTTTGCGGCCAGTTATCTTCAAAAGCTACTTGTGAGTAAGTTGAAGCTGATGGGTAGTAGCTATTATATGCTTTGGTCGCATCTTTAGGGTAAGCGTCAAGTTCGTCAAGCACACCGTCGCCGTCAGAGTCGCCGCCGTTATCAATCGGAGCCACGCCTTCATTTGATATTGCAGTTACCGGGTTAGAACTTGCGTAGAAAACCAGGTCGTTAAAGTCGTTATCTGAATCGCGGTCACGCGGAAGATCCTCAAAACCGATCAGGAATAACTTGTGCACATCATCGTACAATAATACTGAATGGCGTTTCAAGCTTGCGCTGCTTTCCGGGTTAAGGGCATCGTTCGAGAAATATTTAGTAGTGGTGGTTGCCACGCCTGAGCCTGTCCATGCGTTTTGCAGCAGCACAAAACCAATTGAGGTACCGGCAGGGAAACGGCCGATCTTCACTTTGTCACCCGCGTTTAAGCCGCCTGCTGATCCGTATGCCGATGAGTTAGGGAATACGATTGTGGCGTTGGTAATACTGCTTAATGTAGGGGTTGTACCTGTTTTATAGGTATAGTAAGCCAGCGTATTTAAAAAGCCGGCACCTTCTGATACAAAAGTAATCCAAACATCAGATTCTGCTGTAACCTTTATTACGGTTGTGGCGTTGCTTGAAAGATACTCCGGGTGTGAACTTGACAGCGGAACATTTTCAGGCAATGATGCGTTAACAAATTTTAATAACGATGCATCAATTACATCGCCTGTAGCTTCCAGGTATTTAGGGCGGCCAAGGCTCGTAGGGTATTTTGACGTATTAACTACGGCATCCGCAGAGCTGTTATATGGTGATGGATAAGCAAAAGCGATAGTGTTTGTTGCAAATGTTGACAATGAATTGTTCACCTTGCTTTTTACAAATCCGGTGGCTACCACGTCGCCGCCGAAGCCTTCTTTACCACCAATTACAACTGATGTTGTGTTGCCATTGATGTTTGCAGTTGCATTACGGATTAAACCTACGTAAGCAGGATCAATAACTAATTGCGTAGCTGATGTTGGAACAGTAACTTTTGAACTGATATTACCATTTTGATCGGTAACGGCTTTAAATATAGCCGCCTCGGTATTTGACGGGTTGAAAACGCTAACCACTACGCCTGATAGCGGCTCGTTGTTATTAGTACGTAAACTAATGTTTACTGTTACGTCTTTAGTAGTGTTGAAGTTAAAGCCTTCCGGAGCTATTTTGTCGCCTGTAGGCTTAACCGGGGTTGGTTGAGTTGCGGTATCTTTTTTACAAGAAGCCATGCCTGCTAAAGCACCGAACAATAAAAAGGTGTAAATCTTTTTCATTTTAAATTAATTAGTGTTGATGTAAGTGCTTAGGCAATTAAAGTTCCAACTTTTAAAAACCAGCTTTTACAGCTAAATATTCGCATTTATAGCTTTTTTATGTTTCAGAGAACGGGAAAAATTTCCCCAGTGGGGAATTTTTAGCATATAAATTGTAGAATTTCTGTGAAACTGTAAAACAAAAAATCCCGGCGCGTGTTAACGCGACCGGGATTTGAATCACTTTCGTGAAACTTATGGGTCAGTTATAGAAAAATTACTTGGTATAAATAAAGCTTGTATTACGGTAGCCTGATGCAGTATTGCTATACCAGTCGGCAAAGGTTGTACCGCCTGATGCCGCCCACTCGGCAAAATGCAGGTATGCTTTGGTAATATTAGCCTCTTCTACGGGATACAGTATGGCTGTGTTATAGCTGATAGCCCATGGCCAGTTCTCATTAGATAAATAATATTTACCACTACCCGGAGCCGAAGCATCATCATTAGTACCGAACAATTTAGCGTCAACCTTATCAGTTGGAGCATAGCCCGGTAAATGGATCTCGTAACCGCGGCGCTGGTTACTGATCAGGAACGGGTTGAATGCCGATACCGCAAGATTTGCCTGATCAACCGGTGAAGCAAAGCTGACATTTACGGTTACCGGTGTACCCGCTACTTTATCCTTAGCTGTTATAGTATTGATGAAAAAAGAATTATCAGCATTTTTAATAACCGCATCCTGGTTATCAAACGGAATAATTACCGCTTTGCTTTGGCCTGCCTCTGTACCGTTTGACGACATTTGCAGGTATGTGCCGGTAATTTTGTGGCCGGTTACTGATGATACCGCCGAAGCGCTAACCGGTAATTGCACACCGAAACCATTTTTAAATGAAGCGCCTGCAGCAACCGGAACAAACTCGCCCTTCATGCTCACCACCTGGTTTTTAGCATTGCTTACAAATGAGTAGCGGTAGTTAACCACAAGGTCGTTCAAATCATAGTCGCCTTTGGTTGGCCAATTATCCTCAAAAGCAACCTGTGCATAAGTGCTTGCTGATGGGTAGTAGCTATTAAATGCTTTAGTAGCATCGTTAGGATAAGCGTCAAGTTCGTCGATCACGCCATCGCCATCGGTATCGCCACCATCATCAATAACGGCAACACCTGTTTTTGATATAGCGGTTATCGGGTTAGCCGTAGCGTAAATTACAAGGTCATTAAAGTCATTATCTGACCCATTTTGCCTGTTTATATCTTCAAATCCCAACAAAAACAATTTGTGAGCATCATCATACAACATCACGCTGTGCCTGCGGGTAGCTGTCGAAGTTTCAGGATTGAACCTGTCGGTTGTGTAAAATTTAGTGTTGCCCGCGTTTACGCCGCTTCCTGTCCAGGCATCCTGGATCAACACGAAACCGATAGAAGTACCTGCATCAAATGTACCCAGTTTAACTTTGTTACCGCTCACCAAGCCACCACCTGAACCTAAAGCCGATGCGTTAGGGAAAATATACGTAACCTTATCAATACCGCCAAGCAAAGTACCGCCGCTGGCTGATGTAGGCGGGTTATTTGTTTGATAAGTGTAGTAAGCCAGTGTATTACGATAACCTGCACCCTCTGACACGAAAGTTACCCATACATCAGATTTTGCTGTTACATTGATGGTTTGAACCGCTGATGAGGTTAAATATTCGGGGTGCGATGTGGTTAACGGGGTACCTTCAGGCAACGAAGCGTTTACGTATGACAGCAGCCCTTGGTCAATTACGTCCGAAGTACTTTCCAGGTACACCGGTTTTCCTAAGTTAACAGGACTTACAAATGCGTTTGACGAGGTGTATGATCCCGGATATACAAAATCTGTGTTCAGCAAACCATTTGTACCAAGGCCATTGCTTCTAACGCCCGCAGTCACGCTTTCAGGCACAATATCACCCGAAAAACCTTTGTCGCCACCTATAACAACGGTGGTTGATGTGCCTTTAATTGAGGCTGAAGCATAACGCATTAAACCGACATAAGCCGGATCGATAGTTAACTGAGTTAAATACGACGGCACATTGACCTTACCTTTTAGGTTACCGTTAGCATCAGTAACACCTTTGAAAATTGACGCGTTGCTGTCAGTATTTGATGGATCATAAATACTGACAACTACGCCCGGTAACGGCTGGTTGTTATTGGTACGTAACGTTACATCAATGTTAACATCTTTGCTTGTTCTGAAATTAAATCCTTCGGGCGCGATTTTTTCAACCGGTACCTCTGGGGTGGGCTCATTTGAATTGTCCTTTTTGCATGCAGACAAACCTGCCACGCCTAAAACTAACAGGATTGTAAATAAATTTTTCATATTGATTAATTAGTATTCGTTATACGAACATTTACAAGGATAGTTCCATTATTTTTAACTGCCAATTTATTAAAGCAAATCGTTTTAGCTGAAAATTAAAGCTTTTTAACGGGGAGTTTCATTCCCAAAAAGTGTGGAAAATCCCGTTAACATTCCCCATAGGAGTGCGATTTTGAATCAATATGTAACAAAACATTGCGAATCAGGTCAAAAGGAAAAAGTTCATGAAACGCAATCTTTACCTTTCACTAATGCTTGCAGCAGGCATTATTATCACTAACCAGGCTTCGGCACAAAAAATTGATTCTGTTAAAGCGGGCGACAATAAGCTGCTGACTAGCCAGCTGAAAACCGGGTTAAAACAGTATATGGTTTATTTTCAAATGCCCACGCGTAAAAAAAGCCTGAATATTTCACTTTGGTTAAGAGACATAAAAAAACAGACCGTAAACGGTAAAGAAGTATTTATAACTACACAACATTGGTATGGTAATGATACCAACCAATACCGCCATATAGTATCGGTTAACAAGGCCGCTGATTTTAGTCCGCTATACCACCGCGAAACCATAGGTAATAAAACCAAAGCCTACAACTGGAGCGAAAGCAAGATAAGCGGTGCCGATACAGTAACAAATAACTTAGCCAAAGATTTTTCGTTAGCTTTCGATCAGCCTAATCTGAACTGGAATCTGGATATCGAGACTTTTGAGATGCTGCCATTGGCCTACGGCAAAACCTTCGCTATTAATTTTTACGATGCAGGTATAGGAAAGCCGGCATACACCGCATACAAAGTAACCGGCAGCGAAATGCTTACACTTTTTAATAATGAAAAGGTTGATTGCTGGAAACTGGTTAATGAGGGCGACTTTAACGGCAATAAATACACTCAAACATTTTGGATCACCAAAAAAACCCATGAGTTATTAAAAGAGGAAGATGCCTTTAACGGCGGCTTTCGCTATAAGGTGAAATTACCGGGCAACGCGCCTGATGTAGTTGCACGGTTTAAATAAAAATTTTACGCTTCCTCTTCGGGGGATGGAGAGACAGGATCGAGGAGTGCCTTTAACGTTTCGAGCGTATCGGCCTCCTCTTTCTTTTTATCATGCCGCCAGCGCAATATCCGTGGAAAGCGCAGCGCGATGCCCGATTTATGACGGGTTGATTTATTGATGCCCTCAAAACCGATCTCAAACACCAGCTCGGGCTTTACGGTACGTACCGGCCCGAATTTTTCGAGCGTGTTACGCTTTACAAAATAATCCACCTTGTTTATTTCCTGGTCGGTAAGGCCGGAGTAGGCTTTGGCGAATGGCACTAGTTTGTCGCCGTCCCACACGGCAAAGGTATAGTCGGTATATAAGTCGGCACGGCGACCATGGCCTTTTTGGGCGTAGATCATCACCGCGTCGATAGATAGCGGATCGATCTTCCACTTCCACCAGTCGCCGCGGCGGCGGCCAACCTGGTAAGTAGCCTTTTTACGTTTGAGCATAATACCCTCGGCAATCATCGCGCGGGATTGCTCCCTAATTTTTTCCAGTGCTTTCCAGCTATCAAATTTTATCAATTCGGATATGCTGAAAATTTCCGGGTATTGCGTAGCCGCCTGTAGCTTTTCCAGGATAATCCGCCGCTCCGCCTGTGTTTTTGTGCGGATATCTTCACCCTCGTATTCCAGGCAATCGTACGCAATTACGGCCACCGGGCTCTCCTGTAATATTTTTTTACTCAGATTTTTACGCCCGATGCGGGTTTGCAGCACATTGAAAGGCATAGGCAGGCCGTTGCTAAAACTGAGTATCTCCCCATCGAGCACGGTACCATCAGGCAGATCGTTCAAAAACGGGTGCAGCTCGGGGAATTTTTCGGTCGACAGATCCTCGCCCCGGCTCCAAATAAAAATTTTGCCATCGCGTTTGATCATTTGCGCACGGATGCCATCCCATTTCCACTCAGCTTGCCACTCGTGCGGTTCGCCAAGCGCATCTTTCAGATCGGCCGCTGCTTTTCGTTTCTCGGAGGTTTCCTGTATGGGGTAAGCTAAAAAGAACGGGTAAGGGCGCGATATATCATCAGCCGTACTCTGTTCCTGCACCAGTTGCTCATAGCTATACGTTTCAGGCATCCAGCTACCCATAATACGGTGGGTTAGTGTTGGCGCTTCAATGCCTGTTACCTCGGCCAGCGCCTTAATCACCAAATTTTGCGATACCCCTACCCTGAAACTGCCGGTAAGTATTTTATTAAATACAAAGCGTTCCTGTTTATCCAGCATAGCCCAGGCTTCAGTAAGCCACAACTTACGTTCTTCTTCGTTTCGAGTACCTATCTCATTGATCTCAGCCACCCAGTCTGCCAAACTCTTACTACTGCCCGAAGTATTCTCCGGCATTAACAGCGACATGGTTTCAGCCAAATCGCCCACCACATGGTAACTTTCCTCAAACAACCAGGCCGGTATGTTTGATACCTCTACGGCCCAGGTGCGCACCAATGTAGAATTGATGGGCCGCTTTGGCCGCCTGCCTGTAAACAGTGCCAGCATGTGCATTTTATCCGCATCAGGCACGCTATTAAAATACTCTTTCAGGATGCGCACCTTCTCATTAGTCTTGTTGGTTTCGTCAAGCGAAAGGAAGAGTTGAGCAAAGGCTTTCATTGACTACCTCCCTGTTCCTCTAAAGCCGCCCCTTCGCGGCGGTTTGGTGATGTTTCCTCTTCCCCTTCGTCATCTCCATATAGCGTATGTACTTCGCGGGCATCAAAACCAATTTCATTTAAATAACGGGTAAATGATGCCGTGTAGCCATGCGTTAAATAAACCTTTTCGCAGCCGGTAGCATCGATGGCACTCATCAGGCCATCCCAGTCGGCATGGTCTGATAATACAAAACCCCTATCAGCAGCACGGCGACGCTTGGCCCCACGCAAGGCCATCCACCCCGAACAATACCCGAAGCTAAATGGCGCGAACTTTCGTATCCACGGCGTACCAATAGCTGATGGAGGCGCTAAAATGATGCCTTTTCTGATCTCATCCTTTGGAGTATCGGCAGTGATGCGGGTAGTAGGATTTAGCATCACACCATTAAGCCGTAAGGCCTCGTTGGTATTTTCAATAACGCCATGGGTAAAAACAGGGCCAATATTCAAATCAAGGTTTTGCAATATGCGTTGCGCCTTACCCAGTGAATAGCCGGAAATCACCGTTAACAATCCCTGCTGCTGATTATTATACCACCAGTTATTTATTTCATTAAATATTTGCGCCTGCTCTTTCCACTGGTAAACAGGCATACCAAAAGTGCATTCAGATATGAAATGCTGACAAGCTACCGGCTCAAAAGGCGTGGAGATACCGTCATCCTGTGTTTTATAATCGCCGGATACTACCCAAACCTCGCCTTTGTAACTTATCCTGATCTGCGCCGAGCCAATAACATGCCCAGCCGGGAAAAGGCATATTTCAACGCCATTTTTTATAACCGTTTCGCCATACTCCACCGTTTGCAGACTGATCTCGCCCAGGCGGTAATACAACACTTCTTTTGACAGATGATGCGCCAGGTAGCGTTTATGCCCTACGTAGGCATGGTCAGCATGGGCATGGGTAATTACCGCGTCGTCCACAGGCTTCCAGGGGTCAATGTAAAATCGCCCCTGTTCGCAGTAAATTCCACGGTCGGTAAATTCAAGTAACGGCTTGGCCATAGGTTATTATAACCGTTGCAGGGTAAATTGGTTTGTTATCATCCCTTTTGGTTAATGTTGCTTATCTTCGTACAAAAAATATTATTCCCTTATGGAACTTTACAGCATCATTAAACATCTTCACTCGGGCTTTAGGTATATTGTATTATTACTGGTAGTAGTAGCAGTTATCAACGCATTTATAGGTTGGTTTGGCAACAAGGCTTATACCGAAGGCAGCCGCAAGCTTAACCTGTTCTCACTGATATCGGCACACATTCAGTTTTTAATCGGATTGATATTATACTTTTTAAGTCCGTTTGTGCAGTTTAGCAGCCAAACCATGAAAAACGCCGAAACCCGCTACTGGACGATGGAGCACGTGGTAATGATGCTTTTCGCGATAGTATTGATCACCATTGGCTACAGCAAATCAAAAAAGATCACCCTGCCACAAGGTAAACACAGAACCATAGCGATATTTTTCGGACTGGCGATTTTGATTATCGTAGTAGCTATAATTCAAAGCAAAAGAGGATTATTTGGCATGACCTCTTAAAAATTTTACAAAAACTTGGTCAAATCAAATTTCTTTCTAAATTTGCGACACATTATGATCAAAATCACACTTTTAAACAACTGGTGGCACCATTTAATTTTGGCAGCCGGATAGTGTATTGATCAACTACTAACCAATTGTAAACCTAATAGGACCCGGCGAATTCACTCATTCGACGGGTTTTTTTGTTTATAAGCATTTAACGCATGAAGAATTTTAAAATTATCACCACTCATAAAAAATTGCTTGCCGATACAACCACACCGGTGAGCATTTACTTGCGCCTGCGCGATGTTTATCCTAACTCACTGCTGCTTGAAAGCTCCGACTATCATAGTCGTGAAAACAGCATGAGCTATGTGTGCTGTGAACCTATTGGCGGGCTTACGCTTAATAAAGGCGAGCTTAAACTAAGGTATCCGGATGATACTAAACAGGTGTTTGAACCCGGGCAGTTTGAACTGATTGAGCAGATCAATAATTTTTTATCCGTTTTTGAAACGGAAGGCAACTTAGGCAAGATCATCTCCAACGGCCTGTTCGGCTATTTTACGCACGAGGCAGTGGAACATTTCGAGACCATTAAGCTAAAGCAGGTAGAGAATGATATACGCCAGATACCGGAGATGCAGTATAATATTTATCGCTATATCATTGCAATAGATCATTTTAAGAATGAGCTGTACATTTTTCACAACCAGGTAGAGGGCGGCGCTACCAATGGTGGTATTGAAAAGGTGGAATACCTGATCAAGAACAAAAACTTCCCGGAATATAGTTTTCAAAGCAAGGCCGACGAGCAATCAAATCTGAGCAATGAGCAATTCATCGCCATTGTGGAGAAGATGAAGCAGCATATTTACCGTGGTGATGTTTTCCAAATCGTTCCGTCAAGGGCGTTCTCCAAGGAATTTACCGGCGACGAATTTAATGTTTACCGTGCGCTGCGCTCCATCAACCCATCACCTTATTTGTTTTATTTTGATTTTGGCGACTTCCGCATTTTCGGTTCATCTCCGGAGGCACAGATCACCATTAAAAACCGTGTGGCCAGCATCTACCCGATAGCCGGAACTTTTAAGCGTAGTGGTGATGATATAAAGGATGCGGAACTGGCATTAAGCCTTAAAAATGACCCCAAGGAATCAGCCGAGCATGTAATGCTGGTTGACCTGGCCCGTAACGACCTGAGCCGCCATTGCGGGGATGTGGAAGTAAAGGCATTTAAAGAGGTGCAATACTATTCGCACCTGATCCACCTGGTATCGCACGTGAGCGGCAAGTTGCATGAGGGCGTATCCGCATTTAAAATTGTGGCCGATACCTTCCCCGCAGGTACGTTGAGTGGCGCGCCAAAATACCGCGCGATGGAGATTATCGACGAGAACGAGAATATAAAACGCAGTTTTTACAGCGGCGCTATAGGTTATTTAGGCTTTAACGGCGATTTTAACCATGCCATCATGATCCGTTCTTTCCTGAGCAAGAATAACACACTGCATTACCAGGCAGGTGCGGGTATTGTAGCCGGCTCGGTACCGGAGAGTGAACTGAACGAGGTGAATAACAAGATAGCCGCCTTACGCAAGGCGATTGAACTGGCGGAGGAGCTGTAGAAAGCCCCCCGGCCCCCTAAAGGGGGAGTAAAAACTAAAAAAGACAAAATGAGTACAGAAAATACAGCAACCCACACAAACTCCCCCTTTAGGGGGCAGGGGGGCGCGAACATCCTGATAATAGATAATTACGATTCGTTTACCTATAACCTGGTGCATTTGGTGAACGAGATAGGTTTGCAGTGCGAGGTATGGCGTAACGACCAGTTTAAGCTGGAGGATGTTGACGCGTTTGATCATATTATACTTTCACCGGGGCCGGGAATCCCGTCCGAAGCGGGTTTGCTATTGCAGGTTATTGAGCGTTATGCGCCTACCAAAAGTATCTTTGGTGTATGCCTTGGTCAGCAAGCCATAGCCGAGGTTTTCGGCGGCTCGCTCTCCAACCTCAAACAGCCCATGCACGGCATTGCCACCCCAATAACCGTTACTGATGCGCAGGAGCCTTTGTTTATCGGTTTGCCGCAAAGCTTTAACGTGGGCCGCTACCACTCATGGGTGGTTAACAGTGATGACTTGCCCGACACCCTTACCGTTACGGCTGTTGACGAAAAGGACAACTCGGTTATGGCATTGCGCCACAAAAAATACAATGTGCGCGGGGTACAATTTCATCCGGAATCTATACTGACGGAATACGGCAAAGAAATGCTGAAGAACTGGTTAGCCCCCCAGCCCCCTAAAGGGGGTGCTGCTACGGAGGCGGATATTAACAACTAATAATTTGATACTAAAATCCCCCTTTTAGGGGGCAGGGGCCATATGACCATACTTGATAAAATTGTTGCCAATAAACGTAAGGAAGTAGCGCGCGCTAAAAGCCGTGTATCTTACACGAAGTTAGAGGAATCGGAGTTTTTTTCGCGACAACCCTACTCGTTCCGCGAATTTTTGCTGGCGCCTGACCGTACAGGGATTATTGCTGAATTTAAGCGTAAATCACCGTCAAAGGGAATTATTAATGATAAGGTTACCGTTAAGCAGGTTACTACCGCCTACGCGGATGCAGGTGCTTCGGCACTATCGGTATTAACCGATAAGCTGTTTTTCATGGGGCGCAAAATTGACGTAAAGCGTGCCCGTGCGCTCAACAACATCCCCATCCTGCGGAAAGATTTTATGATTGACGAGTACCAGGTAATTGAAGCAAAAGCTATAGGCGCCGATGTAATTTTGTTAATAGCCGCCATACTCACACCTGCTGAAATCGATACGCTTGCTACTTTGGCCAAAAGCATCGGCCTAAGCGTATTGCTCGAGGTGCATAACCTGGAAGAGCTGGAACGCAGCATCAATCCTAATCTCGATGCCATTGGTGTAAACAACCGCAACCTGGCCGACTTCACCGTATCTGTCGAAACATCATTTCAGTTAGCCAAGCACATCCCCGATGATTTCCTAAAAATTTCAGAAAGCGCTATCAGCAATACCGAAGTTATTAAAGAACTGAAGCAGGCCGGCTTCAGCGGCTTTTTAATAGGCGAAAACTTTATGCGGCAAGAAGACCCGGGAGCGGCTATGCGCGAGTTTGTACAGGGGCTGTAATTATTTAAAGTCTTCAAGTTTATAATTGTTCCAAAGTTTTTGGGCAAATTGCTTAAAAACTTTGGCACCGGTATTAAACGCTCCGTCAAAAACATAATTGCCGCCCTCAGCTTCACCACCTGGCATTTTCACGAGGCTTTGCCCGCGCATGGCATATTTTTTTCCGGCCTCGTACATAATTACCTTAAGGTCTGATGGGCTCACATCTCCATGGCATGCGGTTTTATACATCAGCCAAACCTCAGCTTCGCCGTTGTTATCCAGGTCGGTTACCCGTATCGCGTTTTTAATAAACGCGGCGGTAATGTCAACCGGGCACTCTTTAACAAAGTCGTTCACCACCCAGCCTTTAACCCATGCACCATTGCTTTGTTTAAATTCATACACATGCAATGCCGCTTCACGGTAATCGCCATCGCTGTTAGCTTTACTTTGAGTTTCGCCTGTTTCAGTCGCTAAAACCAAGTGTTCTCCTCCTGCATCTGTAAAGCGAATAGCTTTAACAAACTTGCCTTCAAATTTCATTCCCTTAGGCAACTGAGCGGCGGTAACATTATTAGATTTTACCTGCGCCATACTTTGCTGCGCGATTAAAAAAACAGACAGAAAAACTAATCTTCTCATGGCCATTTACTCTATCACCACCGTTTTATTGTTATAAACAAACACCCTGTCGTCAAACACCAACTTTAACGCTTTGGCTAAAACCGATGTTTCCACCTCTTTGCCGGCGGTTACCATATCGGCGGCGGTATATCCGTGGTTAACCGGGATGATCTGCTGCGCGATGATCGGTCCCTCATCCAATTCATTAGATACAAAATGTGCTGTTGCCCCAATTAACTTCACCCCCCGCTCAAAGGCCTGTTTGTACGGACTGGCACCTACAAAGGCCGGTAAAAAAGAGTGGTGTATATTGATGATCCGCATTGGGAACAGGCTGTTAAATTCGGGCGACAGAATACGCATGAATTTAGCCAGCACCACATAATCCGGGTTGCTTTGCTGAACCAGCGTGGTGATCTGCTCCTCAGCCTGCTGCTTGGTTTGCCCTTCATAGCTTACATGGTGAAAAGGGATATCAAACCTGCGGCAAACATCGGCCAAAACAGCATGATTGCCGATAACACACTGCACGGTGGCGCCAAGTGTACCGAAATAATTTCGCACCAGTATATCAGCCAGGCAATGGTACTCCTTAGTAACCAGCACCACAATCTTTTTATCCGGTTTAGGGTTGATCTTTACCAGTGCCCCGGCTGGCAGTATATCGTATAGCTCCTGCTCCAGCGTTTGCGTATCTGCAGCATTACCATCCACCTCAAGGCGCATAAAAAACAGGTTTTCGGCAACGTCAACATGTTCGCCTAATGATATGATATTGTATTGATGCCTGGCCACCAGGGCCGATATAGAAGCCACCAACCCCACCTGGTCGCGGCACTGTATAACGATGATCATAATGAGGTAAAGGTATTGATTTCAATGATTAAAGATAAATGCTTGTTCGCAACTATATCAGTGCTCATGAGGATAAGGATGTACCTAATTGAAGCGTTAGTGAATGTTACTTTCTTTTGTGCAGACAAAAGAAAGTAACCAAAGAAAACCTGCCGGCTACGTCCTGCCCGGTGAAAGATTGTGCTTTCTCAAGGCTTGTAATACTCCGGGGCATTACTGATGCCGGTAGAATTGGTTATTTACGGTTTGTACTTTTTGCTATTATACTTTTTATCAATTTCGAACGAGGTACGAGGAGAAATCTGTCGCTTTGCCCAGAACGCGCATAGATCTCTCACTATCGTTCGAGATGGCAATAGTTTCTATTTTAAAAGTCCTCCCCTTTTGGGGAGGATTTAGGAGGGGTACTCCTACGAGAGGTTGGGGTGAGGTAAAAAATCCTTACTTTGCTTTAAAATACCAGCACCCATTTATGCCTTCATACCCATCCAGCAAAAACAAATTAGGTTTATGGACAAGCACCTCGCTGGTCATCGGCAACATGATAGGCGCGGGTGTATTCCTGATGCCATCGGCAATGGCATCATTTGGCAGTATAAGCTTGCTGGGTTGGGTGTTCGCGGCAATAGGCGCTTATTTTTTGGCAAGGGTATTCAGCAACCTCAGTAAGTTGCTGCCGCAGGTGTCCGGCGGGCCGTATGCTTATACGCGCAGCGGCTTTGGCGATTTCGCTGGTTTCCTGGTGGCGTGGTGTTACTGGATAGCCGTATCATGCGCCAATGCGGCCATCGCCATATCGCTGGTCAGTGCCTTAACCGCTTTTATACCGGCATTGGGCAGCAGTGCCACGGCATCCATATTCACAGGCCTGGCCGCTATCTGGCTGCTTACGTGGATCAATACGCAGGGCATTTTAGTATCGGGTAAATTACAGTTAGCTACTACGGTGCTAAAAATACTGCCGCTATTAGTTATCGCTATCGGCGGCTTGTTCTTTATCCGGTTTGATAACTTTTCGCCGTTCAATAACAGCGGTACATCTATCCCCACGGCTATAAACGCTACGGTTACTTTAGCCATGTTCGCCTTTGTGGGTATCGAGAGCGCGGCCATTCCGGCGGCAGATGTAGAGGATGCCAATAAAACCGTTTCGAAAGCTACGGTTATAGGTTTAGGCATTGCAACGCTTATATATTTATTAGGTAGTGTTAGTATTATGGGTATAATCCCTATTCAAAAACTGGCACAATCGGCCACACCATATGCTGATGCCGCGGAGATCATGTTTGGTAAAGCGGCCAGGTATTGGGTGAGCGCGGGCATTGCCATAGCCGCTTTTGGCGCGCTCAATGGCTGGATTTTGATACAAGGACAAATCCCCAGGTCTATCGCTAAAGATAAGTTATTCCCGGCCATATTCGCCCGCGAGAATAAACGCAATGTGCCGTATGTAGGTATGTTGATCAACAGCATCATGGTGTCGGTATTTATGGCGATGAATTATACCAAGGGACTGGTAGATCAGTTCAGGTTTTTAATGCTGCTATCCATATTCACCGTATTTGTGCCTTATTTGCTAACTATGGCATCGTACATCATCATCAGGGCTAAACAAAATATAAAAACCGGGTGGGCGGGTGCGGTACTGCTCGCCGTTCTCGCATTCGCCTATTGTTTGTGGGGAATTATCGGCGCAGGTGAATTGACCGTGTTTTACGGCTTCCTATTTATGGCGGCAGGTATACCAGTTTATGTGTGGATCAAGCTGGCTAATAAAACGGATAATTAACAAATCAATCTATCGTATTGGGCTGAATAATTACAAAGCGAACCAGTTTATATTTTTCTTTAATGCGATTGCGTAATCTAACAATAGCACCGGTAATGCCTTCGGTATCTAAATCTGGCTCAAAAACCACCATCAGCATCAGCACTACTTCTTCCGGCGATTGATAGGTTGATACGATGTTGCATACTTTGGTAACTGCCGGGTCAGCCTCCACCAATCCCTTTAATTTGTCCTTTGTTTCAGGAGCGATGCCCTCACCCATCAATAAGCTGCGGCTTTCGCGGGCGAGTATGGCCGAAACACCGATCAGCAGCAAGCCAACCAAAACCGATGCTACCCCGTCCATATACTCCAGCCCGGTAGCGTGGCCTATCAGCATAAAAATCAATACGATGGTAAGGCCGATCACTGCCGCGCTATCCTCAAACAGCACCAAAAAGCTGGATGGATCTTTACTTTTAATAATGGCATTCCACCAGGTGTCGTTACCCCGCACTTTATTAAACTCCTTAATAGCTATCCACAACGAACTACCTTCAAATATCATGGATAGCACCAATACCACATAGTTCCAGGTCGGGTCGCCGGGTGGGTCGGCATGTATAATATGTATAATGCCCTGGTAAACAGATATGCCTCCACCCAGACTGAATATAAGTATCGATACAATGAACGACCAAAAGTAGATCTCCTTACCGTACCCGAAAGGGTGTAAAGCATCGGCTGGTTTATGGCTTTGGCGGATGCCGTATAAAATGAGCACCTGGTTTATGGTATCAACCAGCGAGTGCACCCCTTCGGATATCATGGAAGGGCTGCCGCTAAAACCTCCCGCAATAAATTTGGTTACTGCTATCAGCAGGTTAGCAGCAAGCGCACTGTATATTGATTTATAACTTTTAGCCATGTATATTTTCGCCGGAATGCTTAAAATACAGCCGCCGGTTAAAAAAGTTCAGAGCCTAATTATTTTGTTACGTGATATAATTTTGCTATTAATTTAACCTTTGCCAATTAGCCTGTATTTGTAAATTTGGTACCATGTTGCTAAAACCAATTGCCCGTGTGGATGATATTGAAAGGGCTGATTTTGAAAAACTTTATTTACAGGCTAAAACGCCGGTTATCCTGAAAAGCTTTGTTAAAGGCAGCCCGGCATTACAAAAGTGGAACTATGAATACTTTAAGGCGATAGCCGGAGATTACAAGGTAAACCTTTACGGCCGCGAAGATGAGTTTAATGACCGTGCCACCAGCGCACCCGTTATGAAATCAACTTTTGGAGAATACCTGGACATGATCGCTTCAGGCCCGGCCGAGTTACGCTTATTCCTGTTCAACCTGCTGCAACATAACCCCGAGCTGAAAAAGGATCTGGTATATAACGACCCGACTGGCGGTAAAATAGTATCGTGGCTGCCGTATATGTTTTTTGGCGGCGAGGGCTCGAGCGTGCGCTATCATTATGATATTGATATGTCGCACATATTTTTAACGCAGTTTAAGGGTGTAAAAAAGGTATTGCTATTCTCGTTAGACCAGTCGCCGCTTTTATATAAACTCCCGTTTAACTTTCATGGGATTGCTAATTTAAACGAGCCTGACCTTAAAAAATATCCCGCGCTGCAATACCTTAATGGTTGGGAGTGTGAGCTGCAGCCCGGCGAAACCTTGTACATGCCATCGGGCTACTGGCATTACATTAAGTACGTTACCGAGGGTTACTCAGTAAGCCTGCGTATGCTTAATGAGCGCCCATTTGAGCGCCTGCGCGGCTTTAATAATATATTTTTGGTTCGGCGGTTTGATAATACCATGCGCCGGATATTTAAGGACAAATGGCTCGAATACAAAATACGCAAGGCAGAGGATAACGCTAACCGTGCCATTGAAAGCATGAAAGTTCAAAGCGCCTGATGATGTAACAATTAACGCGTTTTTAAATCTTATCACTACATTTAAATAAAAAACCACCTATGGGACTTTTCAGCAGATTGTTAAGCGAACTTATAGACGTTATTGAATGGGTTGACAATACCCATGATACCCTGATATGGAAATTCCAGCGTAATGATAACGCCATTAAGATGGGCGCCAAGCTTACCGTGCGCGAATCGCAGGTGGCCATATTTGTTAACGAGGGTAAAATAGCCGATGTTTTTCAGCCCGGCATGTACGAGCTTACCACGCAAAACATGCCTATCCTTACTACCCTTGAGGGTTGGAAGTATGGCTTTCAAAGTCCGTTTAAGGTTGATGTGTATTTTGTGAGCACCCGCATGTTCACCAACCAGAAATGGGGCACCAAAAACCCGGTTATGCTGCGCGATGCGGAGTTTGGCCCGGTAAGGCTGCGTGCTTTCGGCTCATATGCTTTCAGGGTGGCTGATGCTGCTGTATTCTTCAGGCAGATTACGGGTACAGGCGCAGGATTTAATGTAGAAAATATAAACGAGCAGTTGCGCAACATTATCGTATCACGCGGTATGGATATGGTAGCTGCCTCCAAAATACCGGTGCTTGATCTCGCCGCTAACTATGATGAGGTAGGCGTGATCATCAAAAATAACATAGCGCCCGACCTGGCCGAGATGGGATTGATCCTGACCGCTTTATTGGTTGAAAATATATCCCTGCCACCTGAGGTGGAAAGCGCGCTTGATAAACGTACGCAGATGGGTATTATCGGTAATCTGGGCGCTTATGCGCAATTTCAGGCGGCTAACGCTATCGAAAAATCTGCCGAGAACAGTATTGGCGGCAACCTGGGTGCTGCGGGTATGGGCCTGGGTGTAGGCGCTGCCATGATGGGGCAGGTAGGGAATATTTTTAAAGATAACCATGTGGATGCCGCGCCGCCGGTTAACGACGGGCCGCCGCCAATTAAGGCTGAAACCCAATATTACATTGCTATTGATGGAAAATCTGAAGGGCCGGCTACGCTGGAGCAATTAAAAACCATCATCAGCCAAAAACAATTGAGTGCTGATACCAAAGTTTGGAAAAAAGGCATGGCCGACTGGGCACCGGCTGAATCAGTTGATGAACTTGCTGATCTGTTTGGTAACACACCGCCACCATTGGCTTAATATCACTTTGTTACTCCGATAAAATGCCTGCCGAATCACCACAAACATCCGAAGTTATCAGCCTGCTTAAATGCAAAAGTTGCGGCGCTTCAACCCAATTTTTGCCGGGCAGTAACAAGCTGCGCTGCGAGCATTGCGGGTCTGAGGAAGAGATAAAGGTATCTGCGGAACCTGTAATATCGCTCGATTATGAAAAGTACATTACAGAAACGCAGGCGCTTTATCAAACCGCCGTATTACACGCTGTAAAGTGCAGCGGCTGCGGCTCCGAAACTATTTTGGAACAAAGCGTAACAGCCGATAAATGCCCGTTTTGCGCATCGCCGCTGGTGATATCAACTACCAACCAGGGCATGGTGAAGCCGCATTATATCCTTCCCTTTAAAATTGATACCAAAGCGGCTGTAGCCTTTTTTAATAAATGGCTTAAGAGACTGTGGTTTGCCCCATCAGATCTGGCTAAGAAAGTTAACGCCAATGTATCTGCATTAAAAGGTGTTTACATGCCATTTTGGACGTATGATACCGATACCGTGACCCAATACCAGGGCCAGCGCGGTGACCACTATTATGTTACCGAAACCTACACCACTACGGTTAACGGGCAGCAGCAAACTCAAACCCGGCAGGTACGCCGCACACGCTGGAGCTATGCATCCGGAACAGTTAGTTTTAATTACCGTAATGTGCTGGTACCTTCAAGTAAATCTTTACCGCAAGATACCTTACTTGAACTTGAGCCCTGGGATCTGCGTATGCTTACCAATTTTGACGAGCGCTACCTGAGTGGTTTCCGTTCAGAGAATTTTCAGACCACGCCGCAGGTTGGGCTTGATACCGCCAAGCAACTTATTGAACCCAAAATACTGAGCGATATACGCGATGATATTGGCGGCGATGAACAGCGTATTGACAGCCATTCAACCAGTTATTTCAACATCGGTATAAAGTACATCATGCTGCCGGTTTGGGTAAGCGCCTACAGCTACAACAACAAGATTTACCAATTCACAGTAAATGCCCGCACCGGCGAGGTTATAGGCAAGCGCCCTTACAGCGCTATCAAGATTACGCTGTTTGTGCTGATGATTTTGGCTATAATCGCAGTGATAATCCTTTATTTTTCTAACCAGCAGGCTTAAAATTTTTGTCATTTCGAGCAATAGCGAGAAATCCGCACGCGTTCATGGGCCATGCGACAAATTTCTCCTCGTACCTCGTCGAAATGACAAACTTTTTTAATTTTTCTAAGTCTTCCCTTGGGGGAGGGTTTAGGAGGGGTATAAAAAAAAGGAGCACCGAAGCGCTCCTTTAAATATCTTGTATCATCAACTATTAAAATGGCAGATCGTCCTCGTCAGGTGCTGAACTCAGGTCAACCGGTGGGGCATACTCAGGGGTAGCACTGTTACCGGCACCGCTCAATACATTAATTCTCCACAATTGCAGTGAGTTAAAGTAGCTTTTTTTACCGCTTTTGTCAGTCCAGGGGCGGCCGCGCAGGTTAAAGAAAACCTCAACATCGTCACCTACCTTAACGTTATCAAGCAGGTTGCAACGGTCTTGTATAGCCTCGAATTTTAAGTATTCAGGGTATTGCGGGTTCTCTATATATTCAACAATCAGTTCGCGTTTTTTAAGTGAATCTGTCACCTGTTGGGTTGGCGACACTTCATGTACTTTACCTTTGATATCCATGCTTCAAATTTAAAAATGTAAAGTTAATGCTAACAAATTAAAATAGAGGTGTATTTAATTGTTTATTTTCGCCAAATATTATGGAAGTTTTCCACACCGAAAGTAAGATAGTTATCACCTGCAACAAAAGGCTTTCGCCTTATTTGCAGCGTGAAGTTGAGGCGTTAGGCTTTAAGCCGGTACGTGTTTTTCAAACCGGGATAGAGCTTAAAGGCACTGTTAACGACAGTATTCCGCTTAACCTTAACCTGCGCTGCGCCAGCCAGGTTTTATATTCGCTTAAAGAGTTTACAGCCGCCAATCCGGATGAACTGTATAACGAGCTGGTTAAGATTGAATGGGAGAAACTGATCGACTTTTCAGGATATTTCTCTGTTACTTCCAACGTAAATAACGAGCATATACGCACGCCGCTGTTTGCCAACGTTAAGGTAAAAGATGCCATTGTTGACCGTATCAAGCAGCAAAAAGGCATCAGGCCCAATTCAGGCGCCGATGTAAATAAAGCCGTGATCCACTTGTACTGGCAGGATGACCGCGCCGAGATCTTCCTCGATACCTCGGGCGAAACGCTCGCTAAGCACAGCTACCGTAAAATACCGGGTAAAGCCCCAATGCTTGAGGCGCTGGCCGCGTCAACCATTATGGCTACCGGCTGGGATGGCAAAAGCACTTTTATCAACCCCATGTGCGGCTCAGGCACATTGGCTATTGAGGCCGCCCTGCTGGCTACCAATAAAAGCCCCGGCTTTTTCAGGATGAACTATGCCTTTATGCACATTATGGGTTATGACGAGACGGTATTTTTTACCGAGCGCCGTAAACTGAAGGACAAGGCCATTAAACAGCTCGACTTTAAGATCATTGCTACCGACTTATCAGCCGACGCTGTTGATATTGCCCGCCGCAATGCCAATACCGCCGGTGTAGAACATTTGATAGATTTTAACGTTTGTGATTTTGCAGACACTGAGGTTCCGGAACAGCCGGGAGTGGTAATGTTTAACCCTGAGTACGGTGAGCGCCTGGGTGTACATACCAAGCTGGAAGCTACGTATAAGCGTGTCGGCGACTATATGAAGCAAAAATGTCTGGGTTACCGTGGCTACATTTTTACCGGTAACCCTGACCTGGCAAAAAAAATCGGATTAAAAGCCAGTCGCCGCATTGAGTTTTATAACGGAAAGCTGGATTGCCGTTTGCTGGAATATGAATTATACCAGGGCACTAAACGACAGCCCGTAGAAGAATAACGATCAACATGAAAAAATTATTAATAACCATATGTGCCGCCTTGTTTACCCTTGGCGCAATGGCACAACAGCACCTGGCCTTCCCTTTTCAGGGCGGCAAGGCGGTAATGACCAAGTTTTTTAAGGACAGCCTGCAGGTTTCGGCGGATATTGTCAAGAAAAAAGCATCAGGAACCGCGGTGTTTAAATTTACGGCCGATGGCGAGGGCAACATTAAAAAAATCATCGTTTATTATGCCGATGATGCCTCACTGGTACAGCCCATTATAGATGCGTTGCGTAAATCCAACAAAAAATGGGTGATACCTGATGGAGAAAAAATGCACGATTTTATATTACCTTTTTCTATCAGCTTTTTGGCCCCTGCAACCGCGCCTGATAAGATACAGAAAGAGTTTTATGACTACTATACCAGCCGCAAGCCTATCATGTCTTTTGACCAGGTTCCGCTGGATATGGCTACTTTACTACCCACTGTATCCGTAAACTATAGCTTAAAACAACAACCAAAGAGTAACTAAGCTATATCCATAAGTAGGTATTTATTTCGTAAGAAATAAATTAATATAAAAGTGAAGTTGTAAAAATCCAGGCTTAAATTTTTCTCGTTTATACTATCATTTATCAGATACAATGATTAGTATGACAGATGGTTTAAGCTCAAAAATTAAGTCGGTTGCGATAAATATTCGCAAGCAACGAGAGGCAAAGAACTATACCCAAGAGTACCTTGCCGCCAAACTTAAGATTTCTCAAAACGCCTATAGTAAAATAGAGTTAGGCTATACCAAAATTACCGTTGAACGGCTTTTCCAGATAGCGGATATTTTAGGTACAAGTATCACAGGCCTTATTGAGGCCGGAAAATCAGAGGCTGCATAGCAGTTTCTGATTTTTATATTTGCCGCATGTTAGCACCACAACAAGCGGAGATTATCAATCAAACCAAAACTTACGTACAGCAAACTCTTGAACATGCCGAAGGCGGCCATGATTGGTGGCATATTCGCCGTGTTTGGGGTAATGCAAAGCTCATTGCCAAAGGCGAGCAGGCTAATCATTTTGTGATTGAGCTGGCTGCATTGTTGCATGATATTGCCGATGCTAAATTTCATGATGGTGATGAGGAGATAGGCCCGGCTACAGCCGGCAAATGGCTGCAAAGCCTTGATGTTGATGCCGAAACTATTATTCATGTTCAGCAGATCATCAGGCATATGTCGTTCAAGGCCAGTTTTGGGCAGGTAGCGTTTACCTCTAAGGAGATGCAAATAGTACAGGATGCTGACCGCCTTGATGCGATTGGCGCTATTGGCATTGCACGGGCATTCAGCTACGGTGGTTTTAAAGGCCGGGCATTGTACCATCCGGATATTCAGCCGCAACTTAACCTAACCAAAGAGGAGTATAAAAACACCACCGCTCCTACCATTAATCATTTTTACGAAAAGCTGTTACTGCTTAAAGATAAAATGAATACTGATACCGGCAGGCAGATAGCGCAGCAACGCCATGATTATATGCTGCAGTTTCTTGAACAGTTTTACGCAGAATGGAACGGCGAAAGGTAGTGCCGTTATAAGGTTTCTAAGGATTCGGGATGTTTAGGCCGCCATACAGCGTAGTAGTATGCCAGGCAAAACACACCTGCTAAAAAGGGAATAAGCGCCAGGTGCTTGTAGGTTACAGTTCCGTAAACTGTAAGGGCATCCAGGTGTAAAAACTCACTCACCATCCAGTAACTGTTAGCTGTTATCCAAAAGGTGATGGCCAGGTTATGGCAAAGCTCAGACATCAGTTGCCTGGTGCGCCAGGCAATAATAACGGATATAATAAGCGTTGGGAATATCATCACTATTCCCAACGGCTTCCATATCAGGCACCAGCCTATATCCTTCAACAACCAAAACACAATATGGAGGTTCTCCATTTTGCGGTACTTGAGCGGAATTACGTACTGGGCCATTAAATATTATCGGTTTTTAATATAACGGAAATCCTGCCCGGCCTCAATATTCAGCAGGCATTCATATATCAGGCGGATCACATTATCTACATCTTCTTTATGAATCATCTCTACCGTGGTGTGCATGTAGCGCAATGGTAAGGATATCAGTGCAGAAGGCACCCCATCATTTGAGTATGCAAAAGCATCAGTATCGGTACCGGTTGAGCGCGATGAAGCCTGCCGCTGAAATGGTATATTATTTTTTTGCGCCGTTTCAACCAGTAGCTTATTCAGGTTGGTTTGTACAGCAGGCGCGTATGACACCACCGGCCCACGGCCGCAAGCTAGATCTCCCTGAATAATTTTATTGATCATCGGCGTTGTGGTATCGTGCGTAACATCGGTAACAATGGCTACGTTTGGTTTTATATGGTGGGCAATCATTTCGGCGCCACGCAGGCCAATCTCCTCTTGTACCGCATTTACAATGTATAACCCGAATGGCAGCTTAATATTGTTTTCTTTCAGCAGGCGCGCAACCTCGGCAATCATAAAACCACCCGCACGGTTATCCAATGCGCGGCCAACATAGTAACGGTTGTTCAGCACCATAAACTCATCCTCGTAAGTAATAACGCAACCCACGTGTATGCCGAGGTTCTCCACTTCTTCTTTAGAAGTACAACCGCAATCAATAGAGATATTCTTCAACGTCGGCGCTTCTTCCTTTTCACCGCCCTGGCGGGTGTGAATTGCCGGCCAGCCGAACACCGCCTTAACAATACCCTTATCAGTGTGAATGTTTACTCTTTTCGATGGCGCTATCTGGTGGTCAGACCCGCCGTTACGTATCACATAGATCAGGCCGTCATTTGTAATATAATTTACAAACCATGATATCTCATCGGCATGTGCTTCAATCACAACTTTGTATTCCGCATCTTTATTAATAATACCTACCGCGGTGCCATAGTTGTCAACATAGTAGTCGTCAATATAAGGTTTAAGGTAATCAAGCCAAAGCTCCTGGCCTTTCCATTCAAAACCTGTTGGCGAAGGATTGTTGATATACTTTTCAAAAAATTCGAGCGACTGTTGGGTCACTATGGGTGTATGTGTTGTTTCTGCTTTTTTCTTAGCCATATTTTTTGTATCTTAAAGCGCTGTTAACGCCGGAAGCAAATATAACAAAGCTGTGCAAAAACGCGCGGCCCGGCATGCCGCTTGTAATTATTAACTGCGTTTATAACACCTGCAACAATTTTATTTTGAAAAAAAACTTACAGGCGGTATTAAACGTAAGTTAGTGTAGATGGTCAAACAAATAAATTTGCATTTTATTGTTTAATTTGTTTTATTTGACTTAACATTTTGTATTACCCCTAAAGCAAAAAATTATAGGATAAACTTTACTCAACAACATTTTAAGTAAACTTAATTAAGTAGTAAGGTTTTCTATGGATTTAAAATTGCAAAGTGATCAGGATCTAATCCATCTTTATATTTCGGGCGATGAAGGGGGGCTTGTAGAGCTTATTCGCCGTTATCAAACCAAAATATACACTTCTATTTATTTGCTTGTTAAAGACGAATACCTCGCCGAGGATATTTTCCAGGATACATTTATAAAAGTAATTAACACTTTAAAAGCTGGAAAATATAACGAAGAAGGTAAGTTTTTACCATGGGTAACACGTATTGCGCATAACCTGGTTATTGACCATTTCCGCCGCGAAAAGCGTGCGCCTATGGTTAGTAACGGCGACGACTTTGATATTTTTGAGGTATTAGGCAATTATGACGAAAGTATGGAAGACCGCATGGTACGTGAGCAAACTCACAAGGATTTAAAAACTTTGATACAATTGCTGCCTGCAGAGCAAAAAGAAGTATTAATTATGCGCCACTTTGGTGATATGAGCTTTAAAGAGATTGCCGATATTACCGATGTCAGCATTAATACCGCACTTGGCCGTATGCGCTATGCCCTCAACAACCTGCGCAAAATGATGCAGGCTAAAGAGATGAGCATTAAAAACTAAGCGTAAAATATTTTTGATAAGCCCGAAAAACAAAGGCAGCATGTTATAAATTAGTATAATATGCTGCCTTTACTTATTTCATCCCAGATACGCGAGGCTGATGCCTGGACGATAAAAAACGAGCCCATCACATCTACCGACCTGATGGAACGGGCCTCAAAAGCTTTTGTGGGATGGTTCATCAATCATTTCCCTGAACGGAACGAACGTATAAGCATTTACTGCGGTACCGGTAACAACGGCGGCGATGGGCTGGCCATAGCCCGTATGCTGCATCAGCATAAATATCAATATATCAAGGTTTTTATCGCCCGTTTTAGCGATAAATCAACAGCTGATTTTGATGCGAACCTACAGCGCTTGCACGATTGCGGCGTAACCCATGTAACCATAAATAATACCGAAATATTGCCTGATGAAAGTAGTTCAATCATTATAGATGCTCTGCTGGGCAGCGGGTTGAACAAACCGCTTAATGGCGACTACAAAACACTGGTTGATTATTTGAATAGCCTTAATAAAACGGTGGTAGCCGTTGATGTGCCTACCGGCTTTTTTGCTGATGGCGAAATACCGCAGGATGCAACCGTTTTACAAGCCGATCTGGTGATTACTTTTCAGCAGGCTAAGATCAATTTTTTGCTGCCGGAGTCAAAGCACCATATCAATTGCTGGGAAGCGGTGAACATTGGCATCAACGAGCAATATGCCCGTTCTCTCAATTCTCCTTATCAATATATTGAGGAGAAAGATGTACGCGGTATGTTAAAACACCGCACACGTTTTAGCAATAAAGGCACTTATGGCCATACCTTGATTATTGCAGGCGAGGCGCGCACCATGGGGGCTGCCTTGCTATGCTCGTCAGCAGCGGCTTATGCCGGTTCAGGGCTAACAACAGCATGTATACCCGGCAGCGGCTTAACTGCGTTAAACAGTTATATGCCTGAGCTTATGGCCATCGTCCGCGATGGAGATACACTGCCTGACATTTCCTGGGACAAGTTCCGCTCGATAGCATTCGGCCCGGGATTGGGCACTGATGATAACGCGCTGAAATTATTTGCCTACGTGCTCACCAATTATAAAAAGCCAATAGTTATAGATGCCGACGGACTTAACCTGCTCGCAAAAAACAATACCTTATGGCAGGCTATACCCGCTGGCAGCATACTTACCCCGCACATGAAGGAATTTGACCGCCTGTTTGGCGACAATACCAGCTGGTGGGCCCGCCTGCAAACGGCAAGACAACAAGCGGCCGAACGTAACCTGTATATCGTACTAAAAAATGATTATACCATAACCGCAACGCCTGAGGGTAAGCTTTACTTTAACTCTACCAGTAATGCGGCAATGGCTACCGGTGGTATGGGCGATGTACTTACCGGCATACTGGCTTCCCTGTTGGCGCAAGGTTACACCTCTGAACAGGCCTGCCTTGCGGGGATTTATATACACGGTAAAGCCGGAGATGAATTAGCTCTGCCCAACCGGATGAACGTGGTATTGCCAAGTAAACTCGCGCAGCAACTGCCCATTACTATGGCAAAGTTGATGGCATAAAAAAAGCGGTTGTGAGTATCAACAACCGCCTTTCCTTTTTAACTATTAACTGACCTTATAAAGAACTAAATACTCTCTGTAATTATCTATAAGACGTGTAGACTTTTAATACGTTACAGCATTTCTGAACTTTTTTATCAAAAGCGATAAATTATTTGAAATAAACTTTCAATAATTTTTGAAAGTTAAAAAATAAGTATACTTTTGTATATGGAATTGGTTGAAGCAAGACTGAAATTTATTGAGACGTGGGGTAAGCTGGGATCAGAATGGGGCATCAACCGCACCATGGCACAGGTACATGCTTTGTTGCTGATAGCTCCCGAGGCACTTACAACCGAGGAAGTAATGGAAGCGCTTAGCATATCGCGCGGTAATGCCAACATGACCCTGCGTGACCTGATCAGCTGGGGATTAGTTGAAAAGCAACTGAAACCCGGTGAACGTAAGGAATATTTTTTTGCCGAGAAAGATGCCTGGACCATTGCCCGCCAGGTGGCACAAGAACGTAAAAAGCGCGAGCTGGACCCGCTGTTGAAAGTTTTGAATGAATTGGCCGAAGTAAAGGGAAGTGAAAATGACCCCGCTTATAAAACTTTTAAAACCTCTGTAAAAGGCATTACCAAACTATCGGCAAACGTGAACAATACTTTAGAAACCATGATAAAGGCAGAAGAGAACTGGTTTTGGGGTTCTATCTTCAAAATATTTAAATAAAAAAATTTATCTATATATTTCATTAATTACTGAAAATTCGAAACTTATCATCAACTAAATATAATATCATGAATTACGTCATTTTAACCTACGCACTCTATCTATCAGTAAGCATTGCCGTTACCATTTGGGTAGCGCGAGTTTTATTCAACAACGGCCGTATTTTTTTGGTGGATATATTTCACGGCAATACGGAGCTTGCCGACTCAGTAAATAAGCTGCTGGTAGTGGGCTTTTATCTTATCAACATTGGTTATATGGTAGTGGTATTAAAAGAGTATGGCACTATTGTAAACATGCGGGAAGTGATCGAGATTTTGAGTTATAAGGTTGGCCGCATTATTTTGATATTAGGCGCAGTGCACTTTATAAACCTCGCCATATTCTTCAGGTTACGCAATAAGGCTCATTTCACTAAAGTGATGATGGAACGTTATAAACCATTTGCAGAACAATAAATATAAACATCAAATCTCCCGAATATGAAAACGCTGCAAAACCATATTATACTTTACGATGCGGAATGCCCTATGTGCAACCTGTACACCAAAGCATTTGTAAGTGCGGGTATACTTGACGATACGGGCAGAACCGCCTACCAGGATACGCCAGAGATGCTTTGTCCGCTGATTGACCGGCAACGTGCCGTGAACGAAATAGCCTTGGTAAACACCCAAACCGGCGAAGTTAAATACGGCATCGAAAGCTTATTCAAAGTGATTGGCAACTCCTTCCCTATGTTTAAAGGCTTGTTCAGCTTTGGGCCATTTGTGTGGCTGGCGGCTAAGTGCTATGCTTTCATATCATATAACCGCAGGGTAATCATCCCGGCTAATAATCATGATTATGCTATTCAGCCATCATTCAGTTTAAAACTAAGGCTGGCGTATTTGATGTTCACCTGGCTGATAGTGGGTGCGGTACTCACACAATATGCCGCTTTATTAACGCCCCTGATAACCGACGGCAATTGCTTACCGCGAATACCTTATCTGCGGCGGACAGATATTATTTCAAGGGCTGATTGTAAGCTTGTACGCTGCCGACAAAAGGTGGGACTATCTGGGCAACATGATGACCATCTCTTTCGCGGGTGCGCTGGTTTTATTGCCAGTGGTAATTGCAGCACAGTTTATTGCCATACCCGCTATAATATGCACACTTTACTTTTTGGCGGTAGCCGGGCTGATGTTTTTAGAACACATCCGCCGAACAAAATTGCTTAAACTGGGCTGGCTGCTTACCGCTACCTGGGCGCTTTACCGCCTGGTAGTTTTATTTGTTATTATTTAAACTGAACGGTTATGAAATACAATAAAGTAATACTTGCGGGCGGTAGTGGTTATATAGGGATGGTACTGGCCCGTCACTTTAGTAAACTGGCCAGCGAGGTGATTATATTCACTCGTAACCCTCTGCCACAAAACGGCAATATCACCATGGTTTATTGGAACGGCCGTACCCTCGGCGACTGGGCAGTTCATCTGGAAAACAGCGATGTACTGATAAACCTGACCGGTAAAAGCGTGAATTGCCGCTATAACGAAAAGAATAAGGCGGAGATATTTTCATCCCGGCTAAACGCTACACGTGTATTGGGCGAAGCGCTCCGCTTGACTGACAATCCGCCCAAAGTATGGATCAACGCGGCATCAGCTACTATTTATCGCCACGCTGAGGACAGGCCGCAGGATGAATATACCGGTGATATTGGCACAGGCTTTTCAGTAGAGGTTTGTAAACAATGGGAGCAGGCTTTTGCCGAACAGGATATACCCGGCATTCGCAAAATAGTATTGCGCATCAGCGTTGTGCTGGGTAAACATGGCGGTGTAGCCGGTTACTATTTGAACCTTGCCCGGTTTGGCTTCGGTGGTATACAAGGCAACGGCAGGCAATATTTTAGTTGGGTGCACGAGGACGATGTTACCAGCAGCGTAGATTTTTTGCTGGATAACCCACAGTTGCAGGGCGTATTCAATATCGCATCACCTCAACCTATCCAAAACCGGGAATTGATGGGTACCATACGCAAAGTGGTTAGTGCGCCTTTCGGCTTACCTGCCACCAAATGGATGCTGGAAATCGGCACCTTTCTTTTGCGCAGCGAAACAGAGCTGATACTAAAAAGCCGCTGGGTACTGCCAACACGGCTTACGGAAGCAGGCTACACTTTTAAAGTGCCGGATATAAAAACAGCTATTGAACAAAGTATTTAACACTTAAACCTTATCACATATATCATGGTGCTCTTTAAAACACTTAAGCGTATGTTAATAATAGTTGGCATACCTACACTATTCGCTTTCCTATCCTACGCGGTATTCAGAACCGATAGCCTGAACGGTTTATTTACCATCATGTCTATCAGTTTCATTTTGCTTGTGCCATTCGGTATAGGGGTGATTACCGTTTATCTATCGAATATTGAAAGAATAAAGAGCCTTTCGTACCGGTTGATGATGCCCTGGGTGGTAATTATGGTATTCTTTTTTATAACGCTATTTTTTGGATTTGAAGGCTGGGCCTGCTGGCTGATGATTATGCCGGTGTTTTTTGGAGCGGCAAGCCTAGGTGGATGGCTGGCCGGCAGGGCACGACTGCGTAAACATACAAATGAACGCCTGCAGATATCACTACTTGTTTTATTGCCTTTCCTGATTTCCCCTGTTGAACGCTACATCGGCGAACATCCATCTATTTATAAAGCATATACCTATATCGATATAAATGCTGACAAAGTCCATATCTGGAACAACGCAACCCGTGTACGAGGTATATCATCTACCGAAGATAAGGGCTGGCTTACCGAAACCCTTGGCTTTCCGCGCCCAATACGTGCGGAGTTAAATTACAACGGCGTGGGAGGCTACCGCAAAGCCATATTTGATAAGGGACTGATTTTTCATGAGCAAGTTACTGACTACACGGATCAAGAGTTTATGCGTTTTACCATCAAGGCTAATCCGCACGAGATACCTTCAACCACCATGGATGAACACGTGGTAATAGGCGGCGACTATTTTGATGTGATAGACGGAACGTACGAGCTTGAACAGTTGAACCGTAAAACTTACCGACTGCATTTATACAGCCATTTTAAACTGACTACTACTTTTAATTTTTACGCCGGCCTTTGGGCAGGTTGGATAATGAAGGATATACAGAACAACATCCTCCAGGTAATTAAGCAACGGGCAGAAGATATTTAATTTGGCAATCATTCAATTGATGAAATTTTAGGCACTCCATCCTGCGTTATAACTTTTAAGTTGATATTAACCATTTCAATACTATTCCCATAAGATACAACATACTGGTCAGCTCTTTTTAAGTTCTTTTTGATAGTTAATGATTTCAAAAAATCTTTGTCACTGTCTTGAGCATTTATTAGGGGATCAGCGTCGGTTTCGACGACTAATTTTTGATACTGTTTTAAAAAATTTGAAGTGCAATATTTTTTTCGCAATAGTAATAAGTTCAGTTCCGCTTTATCATTCGAGCTTGAGCATTCTGTAATATAAGCTGTATAGAATTTATACAGCATAGCAACTTTTGGGTCAGTTGATGGATGCTGCCCTTTTAAATTAAAAGCAATAGTTGCAAGTAATAAAGTGAAGATTAATTTCATAACAAATATTATCAAATATAATATTCTTAAACCTTATCACATATCATCATGAAAACTCAACAACAACTAATAAAACGCATACGTATTTGCATGGCAATAGTTATTGCCGGGTTATTTATCGGCGGCGTTACGGCCTTTCCGCTCGAAACAGAAATTGGTTGGTTAATCAACAACATGCATATGTTACCCAATGCTGTGCAAACCTGGCTCAGCAGTATTTATCTGGCCCTGCACAACACCAACAACCAATACCCCTATTTAGCCTACGGTACCGACTGGCTGGCATTTGCACATCTTGTATTGGCGGTATTGTTTATCGGTCCGTACAGGCATCCGGTTAAAAATTCATGGGTAATTCAATTTGGCATGATTGCCAGTATAGCCATATTTCCGATGGCATTTATTGCTGGTGGCGTTCGGGACATTCCGGTATTTTGGCAGATTATTGACTGCTCATTCGGCATAATATGCATGCTGCCGTTATATGTCGCCTATAAAAATATTAATGAATTGACCGCGCTTTATGCAAAGCAGGGAATAACAGTGCCGGCTATTTAAATATTGCTGATTACCATCATGGCATCCATGGTGGGGTTAACGCTGCCGCCCCTGGGCTCCAGAGTTACGGCAAAGGCCTGAGGTTGCTCAACCGCTTTCATTTCCTTCATGCCTGAAGTATCCGCCTTCACATCAAATAATCCGAGGTCAACCGGCTTTCCGGCCACAATGGCCCACAGCTGGTATTGGTGCTCTTTATCATTGGCCGGCATTTTTATACCTTCCATATCAATCATCACCTTTTTCTTTTTTGGGCTCCATGCAACGGTAATGGCGGATGCCGGCGCTTTTGGAGTACCTTTTAGTTTTATAAAACGGAATGATGGGTCTCGAAAAACGTTGATCTGCTCGTCCATCAGGTTTACCTGCCTGCTAAAACGCTGGTTCTGCCCTTGTAACGAGGTAATTAACTCGGTAGATTGTCTGAGTCGCCCGTACAAGCCAATAATAGCGGCTATGCTGACGATCAACAGGAAAAGGCAGGCCGCGAAAGCATACTTGTAAAAGTTAACGTTACGCGGGGGTAGCGGCACCACCTTTACGTCATCGTAATCAGTATGTACGCGTGCTTTGGTAAAAATTTTATCGTCGGCTAAATTCGTCAGCAAACTGTTTAATACCCGGTTACGCTGCTGCTCTGATGGCTCTATGGCTTGTTCCTGCGCATAGTCCTCCATAGCTTTCTCAATAGCGTCCAGTTCAGCTTTAATTTCCGGATATTTTATAGCGGCAGCCTCTACCTGTTGCCTTTCGTCAGGAGTAATATCCCCTAAAACGTAAAGCTCCAGTATTCCCGACTCAATATATGCGCTTATATCTTCCAATTTCTATTAAAACTTTTTTCTGAGCTGCTGTATAGCCATTCGTAAACGTGTTTTTACCGTACCCAGAGGCACACCCAATTCATCGGCAGCCTCAACATGGGTATAACCTTTAAAATATACCAGGTCAAGTATTGACCGTTGCTCCTGCTTAAGTGATTGCACCAGATCCTTCAACCCGAGTAATTCAGGCTTATAAACCGTGTTTTTTTGCTCGTCAATAAAAGTTACGTTATTTTCGAGCTCTTGGTTTTTGGTTTGGTTCCTAAAATCTTTAGATCGTACTTTATCAATAGCCAAATTGCGCGCGATATTCACCATCCAGGTAAATAAACGCCCTTTTTCGGCACTATAACCCGAAAAAGACTGCCAGATTTTTATGAAAGTTTCCTGTAATACGTCCTCTGCCGAAGGCTCGTCATTAATAATACGCAGTATAACACCATACAACGATGCGGAATACATGTCGTACAAAGCTTCGGCCGCTACCTTTTCACGGTGACGTAGCCCCCTAACTAATTCTTCTTCAGTCAGTGATATTTTGGGTCTTCTACTCACTGGCTACAAGGTAAAAAGAAAAATTAAAAATCAAACAGGTGTTTCTCGGCATGATACGATGAACGCACTAATGGTCCGCTCTCTACATACCTGAAACCCATCTCGAGGCCTTTTTGTTTGTAGAAGTTAAATTGATCGGGATGAATCCAGTCAACCACAGGGTGGTGATTACGTGTAGGTTGTAAATACTGCCCCAGCGTAAGTATATGCACACCCGCATCAAGCAGGTCAGCCATAGCCTCCAGAACGTCGGCTTCGGTTTCACCCAAACCCAGCATAATGCCTGATTTGGTGCGCAGCCCGGCAGCTGATATATGGCGAAGGCAATCCAAACTACGATCATATTTGGCTTGTATACGCACTTCGCGGGTAAGCCTGCGTACTGTTTCCAGGTTGTGCGATACTACTTCGGGCCTTACCTCTAACACACGGGCCAGGTTGTCCCAGTTACCTTTAAAGTCAGGCAGTAAAGTCTCCAGGGTAGTTTCAGGGCTTTCCCTGCGGATGGCGTTAATAGTTTCAGCCCAGATGATAGAGCCGCCATCTTTCAGGTCATCACGATCAACCGATGTAATTACACAGTGTTTAACCTGCATTAATTTAACGGAGTTGGCCACCCGGTTCGGCTCATCCATATCAACCGCTAAGGGGCGGCCGGTAGCCACCGCGCAAAACGAGCACGAGCGGGTACAAATGTTACCCAGTATCATGAAGGTTGCCGTACCCGCGCCCCAGCACTCGCCCATGTTAGGGCAGTTACCGCTTTCGCAAATGGTATGCAATTTATGCGTATCAACAAGGCTACGCACCTGTGCATACTCTTTACCAACAGGAAGCCTCACCCTTAACCAATCTGGTTTACGCTGCACTTGTGTGGCTGGAATTACCGGCAAATCAATCATAACAACAAAAGTAAGTAAAAACCATATAACGCCCTACAGCACCAAATAATATATTACAGTGGATTGATAAAGCATTTTTGAGTAAGTGCTCATTTTATATAATTTAGCCTCATGGCAACAATTGAAACTACATACCTGGGCGGCTTGCGTACCGAGGCTACCCACCTGCAATCAGGAACTAAGATAATAACTGACGCACCTGTTGATAACAACGGCAAAGGCGAAGCATTTTCACCGACCGATCTGCTGGCAGCATCATTAGGCAGCTGCATGATGACCATTATGGGCATTGCTGCAAATACTCACGGCATTGATATCGACAACACCCAATGCTCCATCACCAAAATAATGGCCGCCAACCCACGCCGCGTGGCCGAGGTGGTGGTTAACTTTAAATTCCCGAAGGAATATACCGATAAGGAGAAAAAGATTTTAGAACATGCCGCCCTTACCTGCCCCGTACACCTGAGCCTTGGCGAAGATGTTAAGAAAACGGTTGATTTTGGGTGGGGAAATTAGTCCGGAAGACGGATTGGATGATGGCCCAAATAAATATCAAACAAGAAAAGCGGCTTATGGCCGCTTTTCTTGTTATGTTGTAATGATTATATATCACTTTAAAAACTTCCGGACTTTCCGACGTCCGGGCTTCCGGACTCCTCAAAAACTACTCCACCATCGTCAGCGCTTCGTCTACCGAAATGCCGCCGTGTGATTGATCGAGGATGCATTCGCCGCTTTTAATCAGCAGCATCTGTGGTGATTCATGGTGTACATGGAAATCCGCGGCAATTTGGTTTGACAGGTCGCGGTATTTGATCAGGTCTAAAAAATAAAGCGAAATCTCTTCCGGAAGATCATCCCATTCCAACTCAAAACGTTTTTTAGCCATCATGCTGATTGAACAGCGGGTGCTATGCTTAAAAATAATGCTATACCCGGGGTGATGCTTTATTTCGTTAATCTGATCTGCCGACTCCAGCGCTATCCACTTCATTGTAATGTTTTTATCAATTTAATACTGATACAAAATTACAGCAAAGCCCTGTAAATGTTTGTAAACGGCATTAAATATGACATTTTGCTGTTAGCGGCCCCTTGGGTATGATCCGTACGCCGGGCACAATTTATTTGAGCATGACGCAAAAGCGCTGGCTGCAAGTGCAACTAAAGCTATGTAAACAAATTTTTTCATAACAGTGATAACATTTTTTTATTGATAAAGTTTAAGCCTGCAACGTACGCGCCAGGTCAGCCATTTTTATGGCAGTTACCGCGGCTTCGTCACCCTTATTACCGTGTTTACCACCGGCGCGGTCAATTGCCTGCTGCTGGTTATCAGTAGTAAGTACACCAAATATAACAGGTTTTGAATACTTTATGGCAACATTGCTCACGCCATTTGCAACGGCATCGCAAATAAAATCAAAATGGCGCGTCTCGCCCTGTATTACGCAACCTAGACAAATCACGGCATCGAGATTAGGCTTGTTCTTCAGTAACAGCTCCGCGCCAGAGGTTAGCTCAAAGCTGCCGGGCACGCTATAACTGAAAATATTTTCGGGCAATGCGCCATTATTTACCAGGCTTTGATAGGCGCCTTCGTAAAGCGCGTTGGTTACATCGGCATTCCACTCGGCCACTACTATACCAAAGGTGTATGCTGCGGCGTTAGGTATCTCGGTTGCCGAAAAGTCCGACAGGTTTTTTAGTTGTGTTGCCATTTTAAATAGTTATTAAATTTAAAAGGTTGCAATGTTGAAATGCATTTAACTCATTCTTCAACATTGCAACCTTTAATTATTGCAACCTCATGTTAAGGTTTTATTAGTTAGCCTCTACGCGGCCAATGTAAGCGTCGATATTTTGCGCTTCAGTGCTGGTAGGGTATTCGTTTTTAATTTTGTTGTAGGCTTCGGATGCTGATTTTTTGTCGTTAGTAGCCTCATACACCAAACCTAATTTTTTAAGGTACAATGGCGATAAAAAGTTGTTTGAAGCCTTATCAACCGCTTTGCTGTAATAGCTTGCGGCATCATCATATTTCTTTTGCTCAACATACGCATCGCCTATGCCGCCTAACGCTTGTGCTGCAACCATATAATCATCGCCACGGTAGTTGCTCAGGTTCTCAATGGCTTTGCCATAATCACCTTTATTAAGATAAGCAATACCAATATAATAGTAGGCCAGGTTAGCGGCTTTGGTGTTGCTATATTCAGATATGATCTTTTCAAACCCAGGGTAACCGGCATCGCCTTTAATGGCTTTGTCCCACTCTTTTTGCTGCCAAAACTCCTGGGCTACGTGCATCTGGTCGGCAGCCTTTACCTCGCGCGGACCAGCGTATGCTTTAAGATATATGAAGTATATGGCTATCAGCACTAAAACTGCCGCAGCTATAAATAGTAAGCTCTTTCTGTTCTCGTTCACAAAACTGCCTGTCTGTTTAACCGGTTTATCTTCGTTCACAATTTTGGTGTTTGCCTGGGTTGTCGACATTCTTATTCAAAAATTAAGTTTGCAAAAATACAGTTTTCAAAGTTTTTATCAACACCTTTTAACTTAAATAATTAACCCTCTAAATTTAAGCCATACGGATGCCTTAACCATCACCCGGATTGTGTTACCTTTGAAGGCTCAATATGTATCTGCAACAACTATCGGTAATCAACTTTAAAAACTACGAACAGGCCGAGCTTAGCTTTAGCGATGGCGTGAACGCTTTTGTAGGCGGCAACGGCGCGGGCAAAACCAATTTGCTTGATGCTATACATTACCTGTCGTTATGCAAAAGTTACTTTAACCCGATAGACAGCCAGCAGATACGCCAGAATGCCGACTTTTTTATCATCACCGGTACGTTTGATAAAAACGACAACAACGAGGCCGTTGCCTGCTCGGTTAAACGCAACCAGAAGAAGCAGTTTAAGCGCAACAAAAAAGATTATCAGCGCCTGGCCGATCATATTGGGCTGTTTCCGCTGGTGATGATCTCGCCTTATGATATCAGTATAATCATTGAGGGCAGCGAGGAACGGCGTAAGTTTATTGACAACGTGATATCGCAAACGGATAACCAGTACCTGGATGAACTGATCGCCTACAACAAAGCCCTGATTAACCGCAACGCGCTATTAAAAACCATTGCTGATACAGGTCGATATGACCCGGTACTACTGGAAATACTTGACGAGCAGCTGGTAGCGTCAGGCAGTCGCATATTTGCCAAACGTAAGGCTTTTATGGAACGCTTTACCGAGGTATTTAACACGCATTACGATTTTATAAGCGGGCAGGCCGAGCAGGTATCGCTGGTGTATGAGTCGCAGTTATTGCAGGATGATTTTGCCGCGTTGCTTAAAAAAACATTAGAAAAAGACCGCGTGCTGGAACGTACCACGGCGGGCATTCATAAGGATGACCTCGCCTTTTCGATACACGGCATGCCCATGAAAAAGTTTGGATCGCAGGGGCAGCAAAAATCATTTTTAATAGCCCTCAAGCTGGCACAATACAGTTATTTGTACGAGCAAAAAAAATTTAAGCCGCTACTGTTGCTGGATGATATTTTTGATAAGCTAGATGATAAGCGGGTTACCAAACTGATGCAAATGGTATCGGCCCATAATTTTGGACAGGTGTTTATAACCGATACCAGTGCCAGCCGGGTAAAAAACGTGTTCGATGACATTAATGTTGATGTCAGAATTTTTGAAATAGCTAAAGGAGAAGCCCATGCGCAAAGCGAATGATAAAACATTGAAGGATGCCATTGAACAAATGATGCAGGTTTATAAGCTTAAGCGCAAGTTTAACGAAACCTCTGTCATCGCTAACTGGCCGCAACTGGTGGGCACATCTGTAGCCAACCGCACTAAAGATATTTACATTAGCGATAAAAAGCTTTTTGTACGTATCGAATCATCTGTAATAAAGCATGAGCTAATGCTGATCCGCACCCAGATCATCCAAAAAATAAACGACGAAGCGCAGGCTGTAGTAGTTGAAGAAGTGGTGTTTTTATAAATGCCCCCCAAGTTCCCTAAAGGGGGGGGCTTTTGTTACTTACTCCTCCACATCAGCATCAATCATAATGCCTTCGGCTTGTTTAAAGTTGGTTTTTACAAAGTGGCACCAGTCGCATTCCTTTTTGCCGCAGCCAGTGTTAAACTCGTGGTTCATTATTTTTTGGTAAACCGATGTTATCTGTTCGCTAACCAGTTCTACATTTTCCGGCGATATGGCTATCTTCTCTTTATGATATTCGCCATCTTTAACTGGCTCCACAAATTCAAACTGAGTGCTTACCACCTGCCAATCGTTACTACGGTCATTATCAACCAGTATTTTGTAAAACACGGCTTGCCGCCAGTAGTCGCCGCCGTTGAGGTTGGCGTTGGTTGGTGGCTGTAACTTATCCTTCGCATTTTTGAGCTTGCCGGTTTTATAATCAACCACGGTTACATTTTTACCGTCAAACTCAATCTTATCCAGGTTACCTTTTATCGGCACGCCGTTTACTTCAATATTTTTAATGGTGCGCTCGGTAACGGCTACCTTGTTCCATATATTCACGTTCTGCTCATAGTAATCGGGCAAAATCTTTTCGCCGTAGGCTAAGCGCAGTTTAAAATCATCCTTGGTGAACGAGTCGCGGTTGCGGAACATGTACCAGCGGAACTCCTTCATAAATTCCTCGGTCGGCATAAACACATCGTTATTATCCTTCAGTTTACGGAACGCCTTATTCAAAGCCCAGTGCACGGCCTGCCCAAAGGTTGCCGCCGGACTTTTACCAGATGGCACCCTGATTAAACACTGAAAGTAAAACCGCAGCGGGCAATCCAGGTAATTATTGAGGTGCGTAACCGAAAGGGTGTAGTTTTGCAGTAGCTGGTTAATATAATTGGTATCCAACAGTTCAACCTGCGGCTTATCGGCCTCGGTAAACTGGGTAGCCATAAAATTAACCATATCATCCGCAGGTACCTGCGGATAGGCCACCTGCAAATGGGTTTCGGCCAGTATCTCACCCACAAATTGCGAGGCCTCCTGATCCTTGCCCTTTTTATCCTTACGGGCGTAGGATATGTTGAGGCATTGCTTGGCACGGGTTAAGGCCACGTAAAACAGTCGGCGCGCCTCTTCCTTTTGGGCGATGTCGTCATCCGGCGAACCGGTAAGCGTATCGGGGTAGCTAAAGCCATGATTGCGGCCCTTGCTATCCCACGTTTTTTTATCACACCCTATAAAAAAAACATGCTCAAACTCCAGCCCTTTTGAACCGTGCGCCGTAAGGAAGTTGATGCCATTATCCGAAAATATCACCTGGTTTAGTTCCATGCGGATGTTGTTCTTCTTCATCAGGTCAATAGTGGCGATCAGTTCGGCCAGGGAGATGTCGGGGTTTTTACGGCTTTCGTCCTTAACAAAATCAAAAAAGCTAGTAAGCACCTGCATAAACGTGCCCTTATCCTCCTGTTGCATAATGAACCTGAGGATACCCATTTTAGCGATCACCTGCTGAAATAGTTGCTGCAACGTAAGGCTCACCGATGCTTTGAGCAGGTAATCAATATCGTTCATCAAAAACTTCATCTCCACGTTCTGCACGTTATCAAATAAACCGGGTTGGGTAGGTGTTCGCAACTCGCTTACATAACGGCGCAGCGAGGTTTTTGGCTGATCGTTATTAAAGGTACTGTAATTAGCTTTTGCTACCGCGATGCTGGCCTTGGCTACCTCAATGGGCGGAATGCCGAAAAAATCATAGTGCATGATCTCGAACAGCAACTCATCGCCACTGTAAGGCGAATCAAGCTCCATTGCGAGATAGCGCAGTATGGTAATGATCTTCTCGCCAAAGGGCAAGGTTAATATGTCTATCTTACGCTTGGTGTTAACGGTAATTTTTTGCGCGCCCAGGTAATGTACCAGGTCCTCCACCTGGTGGTGGTTGCGGTAAATAACGGCGATCTCATTCCCCGGCACGCCGCTTTCAATCAGCTTTTGGATGATGCGTGCGGTATCGGCCAGTTCCTGGTCGGGGTTTTCGTACTCGCGGATGGTGGGCTCTACCATATCCGCAGCAAAGCGCGGGTGCGAGGCGCTCAGGTTTTTATCCAGCGATAATTGCGCAGTAAGGCGCTTTTTATTTTTATCTATCAGCACCCTGGACATATCCAAAATATGCTGATTAGAGCGATAGTTATGCCTTAATACCACGGTATGCAGGGCATGCACGTAATCATTGGCAAAATCAAGGATGTTCTCCATATTGGCGCCCTGAAACTTAAAGATTGACTGGTCGTCATCGCCCACTACAAAAACGTTAGGCGTATCCCAATAATCCAGCAAAAATTTCAGCAGCGCGTTTTGCGATCCGCTGGTATCCTGAAACTCATCTACCAGAATATACTGATAACGTTCCTGATAACGGCGTAATATATCATCATTCTCACGGAAGGCTTTAAGCACCCAAATGATCATGTCGTCGTAATCATACCGGCCCTGCTGCTTCATTTTGGCATCGTAATTTTTGTACTCAGCAACGGCAGCCAGCAGCTTATTCATCTGCTCGGTAACCTTGTCGATATCGGCCTGCTTCGGGTCACCTATTTTGATGCCTTTGGCGGCGTTGGCACGTTTATAAATATACTCCTCACGGTTGGGCAAGTCATCAATATACTCCTTAACCGAGCGGTTGATCAGCTCAGCATCCCAGCTCTCCCGTTTCATGGTAGAGAACAGGCTTTTGAGCCTTGGTGCGTCAAAATAAATATCGCCGGTAAAGCGCTTCAGCAGGTGGTCGTTCGGTAGTTCATCGATCAGCTCCCTAAAAAGCATAGCAGATTCGAGGTCCGACAACGGATCAAGGTTCAGCTTGCCAAAGTATTCCAGGTTTTCCTGGATCACCTCGTTACAAAAAGCGTGGAAGGTATATATGTTGATGCGATAAGCATCGGGGCCAATAAAATCAAACAAACGCTTGCGCATGGCTACGGCGCCGGCATCGGTATAGGTTAAACACAAAATCTCGTTGGGCTGGGCATCGGTATCGGTCAGTATCTTGCCAATACGGGCGGCTAAGATCTGCGTTTTGCCCGTACCCGGACCCGCCACAACCAGCACCGGGCCATCCATTTTATTAACAGCCGATAGCTGCTCCGGGTTTAGCGAGGCCAGCGCCTCCTGAAATTTTGTGTTGTATTTTGCTGAAATGGGGTTTTGCATAAGTACGTAAAAATACTAAATAAAATAGTACTGAGATTTTTTATAATTAGCATATTTGCCCCATGGAAAAACCTTATCCTGGCAAAGCAGAGATTGTTGCCAATCATGAAAATCTTATTATCTCTATCCCGCCTAAAAGAAATATATTTTTCATCGGTTTTGTATCGGCATTCGCTACCTTATATTTCGGCATGAGCTTAGTATTTATGATAATTGCCTTGTTTGAGAATGAGGTGCCTAAAGGTATAGTTGCCTTTATGTTATTGTTTTGGCTTGTTACCGCAACAATAACTTTCCGCTTTTTAACATGGTACTTGTTTGGCAGAGAAGTGATAATAATTGATACCAACGTGGTTGAGATCAAAAAGAAAAAGTTATTGTTTAGTAAACCAAAGGTGTATGATTTAAGGGAATGCCGAGACTTTCGCGCTGTTGATAATCCAAATACTTTTGGCACGGTTAACACACCTATGATGAGTTTATTTAAAAGCGGCAGTATTGGTGCAATAGCCTTTGACTATGGTATGCAAACCGTAAAAATTGGTGCAGGGATTGATGAAGCAGAAGCAAAACATATCATCAACAAGTACAAAGACAGGTTTAATGTTGTGAACTGACATTTATAAATTTCGGACATCTTAAAAATCAATAAATCCTGTTACAAGCTTTACCGACGCTCCTCAGTTTTTTTAGCGTAAGCTTTTAAGCATATAAATCCAACTGTGGCAGCGATTATCGAAGCGGTTAGGATGGCGAACTTAGCCCGGCTTTGCAATTCAAGTTCGGTGAATGACAATAGCGAAATAAAAATCGACATGGTGAAACCAATGCCTGCCAGCGCACCTGCGCCGGCTATATGTACCCAGTTGATCCCTTCGGGCAATTTACTTAGCCTGGTTTTAACAGCGGCAAAGGTCATTAAGAAAATGCCAAGGGGCTTACCCAGAATCAACCCGAAAATTATGCCTAAACCAAGCGGCGTTAGCAGACCTGCCAACATCCCCTGCTCATAAGTTATATTGGTATTGGCCAATGCGAATATCGGAAGGATGAAAAAGTTAACCGGCGCCGACAGCTTATGCTCCAACTCGCACAATGGTGAGTAGCCCGATTTGGTGCGCACCGGTATGGTGAAAGCAGTAAGCACACCAGCCACCGTAGCGTGTATACCGGAATGATGGATAAAGTACCACATAAACAAACCGGGCACGAGGTAAAACCAAGCGTTCTTTAGTTCAAAAAAATTAAATACCAAGGCTATAGCGAAAAAAACCAGCGCGTATAAAAGATAAGTAGTTTCTAAGCCTTGTGTGTAAAATAAAGCGATCACGATTATGGCACCCAAATCGTCAACTATGGCCAAAGCAGTTAAAAACACCTTTACGCCAACGGGTACTAATTTACGCAAGGCATTAAGTATGGCTACCGCGAAAGCAATATCAGTAGCCATAGGTATGCCCCAGCCGGCAGCGGTTTCGTTACCACGATTAAACATGTAATATATAAGCGCGGGCACAACCATACCGCCGATAGCGCTTAGCACCGGCAAAGCAGCCTTTTTAATCCCGGCCAGTTCGCCTTCAACTATTTCGCGTTTTATCTCGAGCCCGGCCATCAAAAAGAATATGGCCATAAGCGCATCATTAATAAACGCGGTCAGGGTAAAATGTGAAGCAATGACATCACCCGCAACTTCGGTAGTCAGCAAGTCGGCAAAACCGGTTTTAAGCGGGGAGTTAGCCAAAACAAGCGATAACACTACACAAGCCAATAACAAAATGCCGCCGGCAGCCGGATGTTCAATAAACTCGACCGCCTTTTTTAATCGCCTCAGTTTTGCCATACGGCGAATATAAGCAATCAGGTTTTAGCCTTCCTGTATTACTGAAAGTATATTACCCGCTGGGTCCGTAAACCAGGCAATGGTTGGGCCGTTGCCGCGCATAATGTTGTCGTCATCCGTTTTAAGCTCCGGATGATCATAGCTTTCAAATTGAACGCCTTTTTCCTTTAACTCCTTTACGGCATTTTCAATATTACTTACTACAAAATTCAGCACCGTAAATGTAGCAGGCTCGTGATTGGGTTAGGGGTAAATAATGGCAGTACCGCCGCCGGGTAGTGGTATGTCGAGCACGCCCATTTCATTTAGCTTAACTTCTAAGCCTAAGGTGGTGCCATAAAATTGCTTTGCTTTTTCGATATCGTTTACCGAAAAGCCGGAGAATGCGCTGTTGAGTTTAACCATTGTATTGTTTTTATAATAAAGGTATCAAACAGTATGCCGCTCGCAGGGGTGCAAACGCGACAAAACAAGGTGGCAGTTTTGCCGCCTGACTTACATTATCATTCCAAAACAACAATAAGCTTGTTTTTTGTTTCTTTAAATAAGGATGAAGCGTAAATTGGCAATCATCAACAAGCAAAAACCAACAGTATGCAAACCCAGCTATTAGGCAACGCAAAACAGGTAAGTCAACATAACGATCATATTACCATACAAACGGCCGAAGCAACGGCCAAGGTATGGGTATACGCCCCGGCCATCATCCGGGTAAATATTACCAAAACACCTGACAAGGCCGACACTTCATTTGCGGTAATACAACAGCCTGAATCGGCTATAAATTATTCAGACAGCGATCAGGAAATTATTGTTACTACCGAAGCTTTAACGCTGCGCATCAATAAAGCGCCGTTGCGTTTCAGCTTTTTTACACCCGATGGTAAACCATTAAGCGAGGACGATACCCGCTTTGGCGTTAACTGGCAAAACGAGCGTGTAGTTAATTACCGTAAGCTTTACGCTGATGAAAAATTTATTGGCCTGGGCGAAAAAACGGGAGATCTTAACCGCCGTGGTACGCATTACGTTAACTGGAATACGGATGCCTCCAAGCATACCATTTATACCGATCCGCTGTATAAAACCTTCCCGTTCTTTATCGGGCTGCACAGCGGGTTAACCTACGGGTTGTTTTTTGATAATACCTACAAAAGCTATTTCGACTTTGGCGCGACTACTGATGATGAAATGAGCTGGTTTGGTGCCGATGGCGGCGACATGAACTATTATTTCTTTGGAGCGCAGGGTGTGGCCGAAATTATTAAAGATTATACCTGGCTTACCGGGCGCATGGAAATGCCGCCGCTATGGAGCATTGGCTACCAGCAATGCCGCTACAGTTATATGAGTGCCGATGAAGTGCTGGGCATAGCCCAAAAGTTCAGGGAGCATAACATACCCGCCGATGTGATCTATTGCGATATAGATTACATGGATAACTACAAGATATTTACCTGGAATGACGAGGCTTTCCCTGACCCAAAGGGGATGATAGATCAGTTAAAGGCGCTTGATTTTCGTACGGTTTGTATAGTTGATCCGGGTATTAAAGTTGAAGAAGGATACAAGCAATATGATGAGGGCGTTGCGAAAGATTACTTTGCTACCTATACCAATGGCGATAACTATGTAGCCAGCGTATGGCCGGGCCGCTGCCACTTCCCCAACTTTTTTGATGATGAAGTAAAGGAATGGTGGGGAGCCGCCTTTACCGCTCTTACCGAACCCGGCGTTGAGGGTTTTTGGAATGACATGAACGAGCCTGCTGCCTGGGGACAAAACATCCCTTACCTTGTAAAATTCGGCGACCGGTACATGGCCGAGGTACGCAACGCCTATGGTATGGAAATGACCAAAGCTACTTATAACGGCACACGCAAGATATTAGGCAACAAACGCCCCTTTATGCTTACTCGCGCGGCTTATTGTGGCACACAGCGCTTTTCGGCCGTGTGGACGGGTGATAATACCGCTACTGATGAACATATGCTGTACGGTCAGCGGCTGGTGAACAGCCTGGGGCTGGTGGGCATGTCATTCACCGGGGTGGATATTGGCGGCTATACCGGCAACCCAACGCCCGAACTGATGCTGCGGTGGAACTCGCTCGGTGTGTACATACCGATGTACCGCAACCATGCCGAAATAGGTACCGCCATGCGTGAGCCGTGGGAATGGGGCGAGGAGAATATGGCCATCATCCGCAAGGATATTGAGCTTCGTTATCAGTTGCTGCCTTACATTTACTCAGGTTTTTATGAGTCATCACAAAACGGATTACCATTGAGCCGCACGTTAGCCATTGATTATACACAGGATGAAAATGTGTTTGACGTTCGCTACCAAAACCAGTTCCTGTTCGGCAATTTCCTGTTAGTTGCTCCGGTTGAAAGTACCAAACTTACCGCCGCGGTTTATTTACCCGGGGGCGAATGGTACCGCTTTGGTAATGATAAAGTGTATGAAGGTGGGATGGCACATTCCGTGCCTGCTCCAATGAATGATCTCCCGGTATTTGTGAAAGGCGGAGGCATCATCCCGATGCAAAGCGTCATCCAAAGCACCAATGAGGCGGGTGATGGTATATTTTACCTACACATATGGAAAGGCACTGAAGATTCGAAATTTGTTTATTACGAGGACGATGGCGTAACGTATGATAACGAGCGTGGCATCTTCCACAAAAGAGATATTAGCTACCATGCTGAATACAACAAGGTAATACTTGCCATAGCAGATGGCACTTACACCTCGAAATTTAATACGTTGAAAGTAATACCTCATGGATTTGGAAAGACTGTTAAGACGCAAGAAGTGCCTTATCATCCAGGTCTAATCGAGATCACCCTGTAAGCATCCATCTGTAAAAATAAAAGGCCCCTGCAACTCATAGCTGCAGGGGCCTTTTCGATATATCAGGAATTATTACTTTTTATCGTCTTTTACCTCTTCATAGTCGACATCGGTTACGGTGTCTGAGTTATCGGCTTGTGCACCGGTGGCGCCAGCATCGGCACCTGGTTGTTGGCCGGCTTCGGCAGCAGCCTTGTACATATCCTCTGATGCGGCTTTCCATGCGTTATCCAATTCTGCCTGAGCAACCTCAATATCGGCCAGGTTTTTAGATGCATGTGCGGCTTTCAGTTTAGTAAGGCCTTCTTCGATAGGTGCTTTTTTATCAGCAGGTATCTTGTCGCCATACTCTTTCAACTGTTTCTCGGTCGAGAAGATCAAAGCATCGGCACCGTTCAGTTTTTCAACTTCTTCCTTAGCTTTTTTGTCAGACTCGGCATTGGCTTCTGCTTCTGCTTTCATTTTTTTGATCTCATCATCTGTTAAACCTGATGAAGCCTCGATACGGATCTTTTGCTCTTTACCGGTAGCTTTATCTTTTGCAGACACATGCAGTATACCGTTGGCGTCAATATCAAAAGTTACTTCAATTTGAGGCACACCACGAGGAGCCGGTGGAATACCATCCAGGTGGAAACGGCCTATGGTACGGTTTTGCGCGGCCATTGGGCGCTCACCCTGCAAAATGTGAATTTCTACCGATGGCTGGCTGTCAGACGCGGTGGAGAAAGTTTCTGATTTTTTGCTTGGGATAGTAGTGTTAGCTTCGATCAGTTTGGTCATTACACCACCCATAGTTTCAATACCCAATGAAAGCGGGGTAACGTCAAGCAGTAACACATCCTTAACTTCACCGGTTAATACACCACCTTGAATAGCGGCACCGATAGCTACCACCTCGTCAGGGTTTACACCTTTTGATGGGGCTTTGCCAAAGAACGATTGTACCGCTTCCTGAATGGCAGGGATACGGGTTGAACCACCTACCAGTATGATCTCATCGATATCTGATGTGCTGTAACCGGCATTTTTTAAAGCCGTACGGCAAGGCTCAATAGTACGTTTTACAAGGCTATCAACCAATTGCTCAAATTTAGCGCGGCTCAAAGTTTTTACCAAGTGCTTAGGCATGCCGTCAGCAGCGGTAATATATGGCAGGTTAACCTCAGTTTGTGTAGTGCTTGAAAGCTCGATTTTAGCTTTCTCGGCAGCTTCTTTTAAACGCTGCAAAGCCATAGGGTCTTTACGCAGATCAACACCTTCGTCGCTCTTAAACTCGTCGGCCAGCCAGTCGATGATAGCCTGGTCGAAGTCGTCACCACCAAGGTGTGTATCACCATCAGTTGATTTTACTTCAAATACACCGTCACCAAGCTCAAGTACTGATACGTCATGCGTACCTCCACCGCAGTCAAACACTACGATCTTCATGTCCTTGTGTGCTTTGTCCAAACCGTAGGCAAGAGCAGCAGCAGTAGGCTCGTTGATAATACGGCGTACTTTTAAACCGGCAATCTCACCGGCTTCTTTAGTAGCCTGGCGTTGTGCATCGTTAAAGTAAGCCGGTACGGTAATAACCGCTTCGCTCACTTCGGTACCTAAGAAATCTTCAGCCGTTTTCTTCATTTTTTGAAGAATCATGGCCGAAATTTCCTGCGGCGTATAGTTACGGTCATCAATAGCAACACGTGGGGTGTTACCTTCGTTAACCACGTTATATGGAACGCGCTCTTTCTCTTTGCTCACTTCAGCAAATTGGTTACCCATAAAGCGCTTAATTGAATAGATAGTTTTGCGGGGATTGGTGATCGCCTGGCGCTTTGCCGGGTCACCCACTTTACGTTCGCCGTTGTCAACAAAAGCAACTACTGATGGTGTAGTACGCTTGCCCTCGCTGTTGGCAATAACAACAGGCTCGTTACCCTCCATTACAGCCACGCATGAGTTTGTTGTCCCTAAGTCGATTCCGATAATTTTAGACATATGTATGATTGTTATTTCTAGTTTATTAATACTAATTACCCACAGCTGTTTATCAATGCCTGTGCCAAATAGTAAATGGCAGAAAAGCGTCAGTTTACAACTATTCGATAGATATATTCCGTCAGCAAAATAAGACAGATTGATGACAGGTTGTCAGAGCCCTCAGATATCAACTAATCATAAAATGCCATATAAAAAAAACGCCCGACTGATACCAGCCGGGCGTTTTTACCTTCTAAATTCTGTTATGAATTATTCGCCTTTTTCAGCGTTTTCTTCTTTCTCAGGAGTTGCAGGTGCTTCGGTAGCCGGAGTTTCCTCGGCAGCAGCTTCAGCTTTCGGAGCTTCTTCAACTACTACCGCGTCATCAGCAGGAGTAACGTCAGCAGTTGCAGCAGCAGCTTTACCTTTACCGGCACCACCACGGCGGCGAGTTGATTTTTTAGCAGCAGGAGCAGCTTCAGCGCCGTAAACCGTGTTATAATCAACCAGCTCGATGATTGCTACTTCAGCGTTATCACCTAAACGGTTTTCCATTTTGATGATACGTGTATAACCACCCGGACGGTCAGCAACTTTGGCTGCTATATCACGAAACAGTTCCGCAACAGCATCTTTACTTTTAAGGTAAGAGAACACTGTACGACGAGAGTGTGTAGTATCGTTTTTTGATTTGGTGATCAATGGCTCAACATAACCGCGCAGGGCTTTTGCTTTTGCCAATGTTGTTGTAATACGCTTATGTAATATAAGCGAAGAAGCCATGTTGCTCATCATCGCTTTGCGATGACTGTCGGTGCGGCCTAAGTGGTTAACTTTTTTACCGTGTCTCATTTTGTTTTTTGTTGTGGCACGTGCATACCGTCGGGCGGCGTATTATCGTCAAGCCCTCGGAATTATGCCTATTGTTTATTGTTAGAATTAAGAATCAAGAGCTAAGAAACAAGAGCCTTTCTTGAATCCTGGCTCTTAACTCTTGTATCTATATAAATATTATTCTTCGTCCAGCTTATATTTAGCCAGGTTCATGCCGAAAGAAAGACCTTTTGATTTAACCAGGTCCTGAATTTCAGTTAATGACTTTTTACCGAAATTGCGGAACTTCAACATATCAGCTACGTCATACGATACCAGATCAGCCAGGCTGCGGATGTCAGCAGCTTTCAGGCAGTTAAGGGCACGTACTGAAAGGTCAAGATCAACCAGCTCGGTTTTCAGGATCTTGCGCATGTGCAGGATCTCTTCGTCAACCTCTTTGGTTTCCTCTTTGGCCTGAGCCTCTAACATCATGTTCTCATCAGAGAATAACATAAAGTGCTGGATCAGGATTTTCGCAGCTTCTTTAAGTGCATCTTCCGGGTGGATAGAACCGTCAGTAGCAATGTCAAGAACCAGTTTCTCGTAGTCGGTTTTTTGCTCAACACGATAGTTCTCGATGGTGTACTTAACGTTTTTGATCGGCGTGTAGATTGAATCGATAGCGATAACACCTACGTTAGCATCCGGATTTTTGTTCTCCTCGCTTGCAACATAACCACGGCCTTTACCTACGGTCAGTTCCACCTCAAGTGTCACTGATGAATCCATATTGGCTAAAACCATATCAGGGTTAAGTACGGTGAAGTTGTTTGAGAACTTGGTGATATCACCAGCCTTAAAGCTATCCTGGCCGTTGATGATCACAAATACTTTTTCGCTGTCGCCAGACTCACCGGTTTTCTTAAACCTTACTTGTTTCAGGTTCAGGATGATCTCGGTTACATCTTCAACAACTCCTTTTATGGTTGAAAATTCGTGCGTAACTCCTGAAAAACGAACAGAAGTGATAGCAAAACCTTCTAACGATGAAAGTAATATACGACGCAGAGCATTACCTATGGTTACACCGAAACCTGGTTCTAAGGGACGGAATTCGAACGTACCTTCAAAATCAGTCGATTTTTGCATGATAACCTTGTCCGGTTTCTGAAATGCTAAAATTGCCATTTATATCCTTTTTTTAGTTTCTAATTGTATTTAAACAGACGTGAGATATACAGTATAAGACATGAGTTTGTTAATTAAAAACCCATATCTTATACTATATATCTCAAATCCTATATCTTATTTAGAGTACAACTCGACGATTAAATTCTCTTTGATATTCTCAGGAATTTCATCGCGGTTTGGATAGTTAAGGAATTTACCAACTAATTCGTTAGCATCCCACTCTAACCAGCTATATTTATTGATCCTGCGGCCGGCAACTGAATTAGTGATAGCCTCAAGAGATTTTGATTTTTCGCGTACTGCAATAATATCGCCGGCTCTTAATGAATAAGAAGCAATATTCACAACCTCACCGTTAACAGTGATGTGTTTGTGGCCTACTAACTGGCGTGCAGCTGAACGTGTAGGAGCGATACCTAAACGATAAACAGCGTTATCTAAACGAGCTTCCAGGAATTTCAACAGGTTTTCACCGGTAATGCCTTCTTTAGCTGAAGCGCGGTGGAAAAGGTTTTCGAACTGACGCTCTAATACACCGTAAGTATATTTCACCTTTTGTTTCTCTTGCAACTGAGTTGAATACTCTGATTGCTTACCTCTCCTTTTTGAGGCACCGTGCATGCCGGGAGGATAGTTTTTTCTTTCTAACGCCTTGTCCGGACCGAAAATCGGTTCACGGAAACGGCGCGCAATTTTGGATTTTGGTCCTGTATACCTTGCCATTGTGTTGTTGTTTTAAAGTATCATGCAACCTTTAGCTGCAGAATCTTAGCTTTAAAAATCGTGTTAATTAAACTCTTCTTCTTTTTGAAGGACGGCAACCGTTGTGCGGAAGCGGTGTGATATCTTTGATAGTGGTAACTTCGATACCTGTAGTTTGCAAGGTACGGATAGCCGATTCACGACCAGCCCCCGGGCCTTTTACAAATACTTCTACCTTACGTAAACCAAGGTCATAAGCAACTTTACCGCAATCGGCAGCAGCTTGAGACGCAGCGTATGGCGTGTTCTTTTTTGAACCTTTAAAACCCATTTTACCGGCTGATGACCATGATACAGCCTGCCCGTTTTTATTGGTAAGGGTGATGATAATATTGTTGAAAGTAGCGTTAATATGCGCTTCGCCAACAGGCTCAACAACTACAATACGCTTTTTGGTTACTTTTTTGCTTTTAGCCATTTTATTTTTAAGTTTTGAGATAAGAGATTTGAGATGTGAGGCTTAGCGCCTCATTTCAAATAAATCGTATCCTATGCTTTATCCGTCAGATGCGCTGCATGTGAAAGCATCACACCTAACATCTTAATTATTTATTACTTAGTAGCTTTTTTCTTGTTAGCAACAGTCTTACGCTTACCTTTACGGGTACGTGAGTTGTTTTTAGTACGCTGGCCACGCAGAGGTAAACCTTTACGGTGACGGGTACCACGGTAACAACCGATATCCATTAAACGCTTGATGTTAAGCTGTACTTCTGAACGAAGAGCTCCTTCAACTTTGATTTGATCATTAATGATACCACGGATAGCGGCTAACTGATCGTCAGTCCAATCCTGCACTTTAATGTTTACGTCGATACCTGCCTGATCCAAGATATCCTGGGCGGTTGAACGACCGATACCGTAAATGTAGGTAAGGCCGATCACGCCTCTTTTGTTTTTTGGTAAATCAATACCTGAAATCCTTGCCATATTTATAATTTTCCGTTGTTACGCAACAACCGACCGGCGGCTACCGATGTACAATTGTTGCCAATTTCTTTTTTATTAACCCTGACGTTGTTTGTACTTAGGGTTCTTTTTGTTGATAACGTAAAGTTTACCATTGCGGCGGATGATTTTGCAATCAGCACTACGCTTTTTAATTGATGCTCTAACCTTCATCGCTTTTTTATTTATATCTGTAAGTAATCCTGCCTTTGGTCAAATCGTAAGGGCTCATCTCCAGTTTTACCCTGTCGCCAGGAAGAATTTTGATGTAGTGCATACGCATTTTGCCTGATATATGCGCTATAATTTCGTGACCGTTCTCCAATTCAACCCTGAACATTGCGTTTGACAATGCTTCTTTTATTGTGCCGTCCTGCTCGATCGACGATTGTTTAGCCATATTTTATTGATTTCTACTTAATTACCCGCCCTCAAAGCGGGACGCAAAATTAATAAAAATTTTTTAATTATTATTTTTTTCTTTCAAAACATTGTCAATGTATGAAAATGTTGAAAGTATATCTGCTTTACCCTTTTTAATAGCCACTGTATGCTCAAAATGTGCCGATGGTTTCCCATCTACTGTTGATACTGTCCAGCCATCATCCCAAAACTTGATACCGGCGCGACCCGCATTAATCATCGGTTCAATAGCGATCACCATACCTTCCTCAAGCTTAACCCCGCTGCCTCTTTTACCATAGTTAGGTACCTCAGGCTTTTCGTGCAGCTCAAGGCCAACACCATGCCCTACCAGCTCCTTCACCACGCCAAACTTGTGCTTCTCAGCATGCTCCTGCACGGCATAGGCTATATCGCCTACACGCATACCGGTAACAGCTTTCTCAATGCCTTTGTCAAGGCACTCGCGGGTTACGCGCAAAAGGGTTTTAGTGGTTTCATCGACTTCGCCTATAGCAAAGGTAAAAGCGGAGTCGCCGTAATATTTATTCAGTATAACACCACAATCTACTGATACTATATCGCCATCAACCAAAACATGCTTACCCGGAAAACCATGCACTACCTGATCATTCAGGGAAATACAGAGTGAATATGGAAAGCCGTGAAAGTTCAGGAAAGCAGGGATGCCGCCATTATCACGAATATAGGTTTCAGCAAGGTTGTTGAGCTCAAGCGTGGTAACACCGGGACCAATTACCTTAGCCACTTCGGCCAGGGTTTTTGACACCATCTGCGCGCTCGCACGTATCAGCTCAACTTCCTCTGCAGATTTGTAATGTATTTTGGGCATTAGTAATTAAATAGCCGGAGGTACAGTGCCTGGCGCGGCAGGTACTGCCGAACGGCCTTTAATACGTCCTGTTTTCATCAGGCCATCATAGTGGCGCATTAACAAATGGCTTTCAACCTGCTGCAAGGTATCTAACACAACACCTACTAATATAATCAAAGACGTACCGCCAAAGAAACGGGCGAACAAGCTGTTTACACCTACGCTGCTGGCCAATGCCGGTATTATAGCTATAATAGCTAAGAACACGGAACCGGGCAGTGTGATCTTTGAAATAACATCGTCAATATAGTCGGCAGTAGTTTTACCCGGTTTAACACCCGGAATAAAGCCCCCGTTTTTCTTCATATCATCAGCCATCTGGTTAGGATTAACCGTGATAGCTGTATAAAAGTAAGTGAACAGGATGATCAATACCGCAAACAATATATTGTGCGACCATGAGTTGTAGTTGGCTAACGACATTAAAACGCCGTTAGAAGCTGTGCTCGGGAAAAACTGCGGAATAGTAGCCGGTATAAACATCAATGCCTGGGCAAAGATGATCGGCATTACACCTGCAGCATTTACCTTTAGAGGGATATACTGACGAACGCCGCCATATTGCTTGTTACCCACAATACGTTTTGCGTATTGCACCGCAATTTTACGTGTACCCTGTACTATCAGTATGGTAAACATAACTACCAGTATCAGCGCAACAATCTCAACAATAAAGGTTACCAAACCACCTGCACCAGTAGTACGGGCATTAAACTCCGTACCAAAAGCGCCCGGCAATTGGGCAATGATACCCACCATGATGATCAATGATATACCGTTACCGATACCTTTATCAGTGATTTTTTCACCAAGCCACATCACAAACAGGGTACCTGCAGTTAACACAAATACGCTGATCAGGGTAAAGTAAGGCTCTTCTAAAAGCTTTGCTTCCTGGTTGATCTGCGATTTGATGTAACCGATAGCCTGTAAAGCGGTGATAGCGATAGTAAGGTAACGGGTCCACTGGTTAATTTTGTTACGGCCGCTTTCGCCCTCTTTTTGCATTTTAGCAAAGTAAGGCACGGCAATACCCAGCAATTGCACCACGATAGAGGCCGAAATGTATGGCATCACACCCAGTGCAAAAATTGATGAGCGGGAGAACGAGCCTCCCGCAAACATATTCAATAAGCCTAACAACCCTTCTTTAGCGGTTTCGTTGCTGATAGCAGCCGCGTCAACGCCCGGAAGGATGATGAATGAACCTACACGGTATATCAGAAGAAATAAGAGTGTGTTTATAATACGCACTCTTAGATCCTCAATTTTCCAGATATTGGAAAGTGTGGTGAATAATTTCTTCATTGAAATTTACAACTTAACGATTGTACCGCCTGCTGCTTCGATTGCTTTCTGGGCAGAGGCAGAAAATGCATGCGCTTTAACTTCTACTTTGGCTTTTATCTCACCACGACCAAGAATTTTTACCAGGTCATTTTTTGAAACTAAACCATGCTCTTTCAAAGTATCAAAATCAATAGTTGAAATTGAATACTTTTCGGTTAAACCCTGCAATGCATCAAGGTTAATGCTTACGTATTCAACACGGTTAGGGTTTTTAAAACCTACCTTTGGTACGCGGCGCTGTAACGGCATCTGGCCACCTTCAAAACCAACTTTAGTGCTGGTACCAGAGCGTGAACCGGCGCCTTTATGGCCACGGGTTGAAGTACCACCACGGCCTGAACCGGTACCTCTGCCTATTCTCTTTCTGCTTTTGGTAGAACCTTCAGCAGGTTTAAGATTATTTAAATTCATGATATTAAATGCTTTCTATTGCTACCAAATGATTAACTTTTCGCACCATACCGATGATAGCCGGAGTAGCTTCAACCTCAACGCTATGGTTAATTTTTTTTAGGCCCAATGCTGCAATGGTCCTTTTTTGGCGCTCAGTTCTATCGATCACGCTCTTAATCTGAGTTATTTTGATTTTTGCCATGATGATTATCCGTTAAATACTTTACCTAAGTTAACACCACGGTGCTGAGCTACTGTATAAGCATCGCGCAGTTGCGCTAAAGCTGATACGGTTGCCTTAACCACGTTGTGCGGGTTTGATGAACCTTTTGATTTTGCCAATACGTTGTGTACACCGGCGCTTTCTAATACCGCACGCATCGCACCACCGGCAATAACACCGGTACCGTTAGCAGCTGGTTTTATGAAAACAAAACCGCCAGAGAATTTACCTATTTGCTCATGAGGCACAGTACCATTAATGATAGGCACCTTTACCAGGTTCTTTTTAGCATCATCAATGCCTTTGGCGATAGCCTCGGTAACCTCTTTTGCTTTACCTAAGCCATAACCTACAACACCGTTCTCATCGCCCACTACCACAATGGCACTGAAGCTGAAAGTACGGCCACCTTTGGTTACTTTGGCCACACGTTGTATGCTTACCAGGCGATCTTTTAATTCGATCTCGCTGGTTTTTACTCTTTTTATGTTGATTGTTGACATCTCTCGTTTCTATTAAAAGTTTAAACCACCTTCACGTGCACCTTCAGCCAGTGATTTAACACGGCCATGGTACAAATAACCATTCCTGTCAAACACCACATCTTTGATACCGGCGGCAATAGCTTTCTCAGCTACCAGTTTGCCTACAGCTACAGATTGATCTGATTTTGAACCATTAGCCGAAAAATCCTTAGATAAAGATGATGCTGATACTAATGTTTTACCGGTTACATCGTCAATGATCTGAGCGTAAATACCTTTATTGCTTCTGTACACTGACAAGCGCGGACGCGCTGAAGAACCTGAAATACGGTTTCTGATTCCTCTTTTTATTCTGTCTCTTCTTGATAATTTACCTGCCATGACGATTATTTTTTAGATGCTGATTTACCTGCTTTTCTACGTAATACTTCGCCTACAAACTTGATACCTTTACCTTTGTAAGGCTCCGGTGCACGTAACGAACGTATTTTTGCAGCAACCTGACCGATCAATTGTTTATCAATTGATTCCAGGATGATGGTAGGGTTTTTACCCTTTTCAGCGGTGGTTGTAACCTTAATTTCTTGTGGTAACTCAAAAATATAGTGGTGAGAGTAACCCAAAACTAAATCTAAAGTATTACCTGTGTTGGTGGCGCGGTAACCTACACCCACTAATTCCTGCTCAACTTTGTAACCAGTGGTTACACCAACAACCATGTTATTTAAAAGCGCACGGTATAAGCCGTGTAATGCTTTGTGACGTTTTTGGTCAGACGGGCGTTTAACCAGTAACTGGCCGTCTTCTTGCTCAACAGTGATATCTTTATCAACTGCCTGCTGCAATTCACCTTTAGGGCCTTTTACGGTAACTACGTTATCAGCTGATACGGTTACTGTTACGCCCGAGGCTAATGCTATAGGTGCTTTTCCTACTCTTGACATTGCTTAATTTCCTCCTATTAATAAACGTAGCATAAAACTTCGCCACCAACGTTGTGCTGACGGGCTTCCTTATCTGTCATTACACCTTTTGAGGTTGACAGAATTGCGATACCTAAACCATTTAATACACGTGGCATGTTAGTAGTACCTGCGTATTTTCTCAAACCTGGTTTACTGATACGCTGAATGCTGCGGATAGCAGGGATTTTAGTGATCGGGTGGTATTTCAAAGCCACTTTGATAGTGCCCTGAGGACCAACTTCCTCAAACTTGTAATTAGCGATGTAACCTTTGTCGAAAAGCACTTTCGTGATTTCCTTTTTCAGATTTGATGCAGGAATTTCAACAACCCTATGGTTGGCTTTGATAGCATTCCTTACTCTTGTAAGATAATCTGCGATTGGATCTGTATTCATTATTGTTGTTTATGATGGTGGTTTCCTTTAGCCACCGTGGCTAACGACCTTCCATCGGTTAGTTTTTATTCTTTTTAAATGAGATTAGTGATTTGCGATTAGTGATCAGTTAAACCAATCACCATTCACAAATCACTACTCACTGTATTTTTACCAGCTTGCTTTTTTAACACCCGGTATCTGGCCTGCTAAGGCCATCTCGCGAAATGTTACACGCGAAATACCGAACTGGCGCATATAACCACGAGGGCGGCCGGTTAATTTGCAACGGTTGTGCAGCTTTACCGGTGATGATGCTTTAGGTAATTTATCTAAAGCGATCCAATCACCTGCTTCTTTCAAAGCAGCTCTTTTTTCAGCGTATTTAGCTACTAATTTAGCACGTTTAACTTCACGCGCCTTTACACCTTCTTTAGCCATTATTTTGATTTTTAAATGGTAATCCAAATTGTTTCAGCAACTCCAGGGCCTCAACATCGTTAGTGGCCGAAGTTACAAAGGTAATATCCATACCCTGAATTTTATTGATTTTGTCAATATTGATTTCAGGGAAGATGATTTGCTCGGTAATACCTAAAGTATAGTTGCCTTTACCGTCAAAACCTTTATCGTTAATACCTTTGAAATCGCGGATACGCGGAAGGGCAACAGCGATCAAACGGTCAAGGAATTCATACATCGTGTTATCACGTAAAGTAACACGTACACCTACCGGCATACCTTTACGTAATTTGAAGTTTGAGATATCCTTTTTTGATTTTGAAGCAACTGCTTGCTGACCGGTAATGGTAGTTAGCTCAGTGATGGTATTCTCGATAAGTTTTTTATCGGTAGTAGCACCGCCAACACCCTGGTTGATAGCAATTTTTTGCAGTTTCGGAACCTGCATCACGCTTTTGTACTGAAATTTATCTTTCAGCGCAGTGCGGATCTCCTCTTTATATTTCGATTTTAATCTCGGTGTGTAAGTCATTACTTAATTTCCTCCCCTGATTTTTTTGCTACCCTTACCAGTTTACCGGCGTCATTTAGCTTACGGCCTACGCGGGTGGTGTTACCTGTTTTAGGGTCAACCAGCGCCAGGTTCGAAATATGAATAGCCGCTTCTTGTTTAACGATACCGCCGTTTGGATTAGCAGCATTAGGTTTAGTGTGTTTTGACACCATGTTGGCGCCTTCAACCACAGCCCTGTTTTTTGCTGTAATTATTTCAACGATTTTACCTTGTGATCCTTTTGAATCTCCGGAAATAACCTTAACCAGGTCGCCCTTGCGGAGCTTTAATTTGCCGGTTTGCGCTTTTACTTTCTGTGCCATGTTACAATACCTCCGGTGCTAATGATACAATTTTCATAAATTGTTTCTCACGCAGTTCTCTGGCAACCGGGCCAAAGATACGGGTACCTCTTGGCTCGTCCTGGTTATTTAACAAAACGGCTGCGTTATCGTCGAAACGGATATATGAACCATCTTTACGACGGATCTCTTTTTTAGTTCTTACTACTACGGCTTTTGATACGGTGCCTTTTTTAACGTTTCCTGACGGAATTGCGCTTTTAACGGTAACAACGATTTTGTCACCAATTGAGGCATATCTTTTACCCGTACCACCTAATACGCGGATCACTAAAACTTCTTTAGCGCCGCTGTTATCGGCTACGTTTAATCTTGATTCCTGTTGTACCATGTTATTTAGCCCTTTCTAAAATTTCAACTAATCTCCAGTTCTTATTTTTGCTCAGGGGGCGGGTTTCCATAATTAATACGGTATCGCCAATACCACAGGTATTTGCTTCATCATGAGCCATAAACTTGGTAGTTTTTTTTACGAACTTACCATAGATTGGGTGCTTTACTTTACGCTCCACGGCAACTACAATAGATTTCTCCATTTTATTGCTAACTACCAAACCGGTACGTGTTTTTCTTAAATTTCTTTCCATTTTTTCCCGACGTTAAAAATTAATTCGTTTCAGAAGCTGACGCCGCTGCTTTACGTTTTGTTAATTCGGTATTCAAACGAGCGATGTCCTTACGTACCTTTGTTATACGGCTTGGATTTTCAATAGCCGATACCGCGTGCGCAAATTTCAGTTTAGTAAGGCTGTTTTTCTCCTCACCGATCTTTGCAACCAATTCCTCGGTTGAAAGCTCTAAAATTTCTGAGTTCTTCATTTTATAATTTGTTGTATGCTGTAGGTTGTGAGTTGCAAGCAATATGTAACTCACAACTTTTCAACTTACAATGTTTATCCCACACTACAGGTATTCAATTTACGTTGTTTACCACCTGTAGCTACCACGTTTATGCTTCGGCGTAATCTCTACGCACTATGAATTTTGTTTGTACAGGTAATTTCTGTGCTGCAAGGCGCAATGCTTCTTTAGCAACTTCTAAAGGCACACCTTCTGCTTCAAAGATGATCCTGCCGGGGCGTACAACCGCTACCCAGTATTCAGGGGCACCTTTACCTTTACCCATACGTACCTCTGCAGGCTTTTTAGTTACAGGCTTGTCAGGGAAAATCCTGATCCATACCTGGCCTTCACGTTTCATAAAACGTGTTACAGCGATACGGGCTGCCTCGATCTGGCGGCTGGTTATCCAGGCCGGCTCGAGTGATTTTATACCGAAAGATCCGAATGAAAGCTCAGCACCACGGGTGGCTAAACCTTTCATTCTGCCTTTTTGCATCTTTCTGAACTTCGTTCTTTTTGGCTGTAGCATTTTTTTAAGCTTTTATATCTAAACGATGTCTGTCTCGACTTGGTTAATAATTATCTTCTACCTTGACCTTGTCCGCCCGGGCGATTGCCGCCGCCACGGTTAAAACCACCCTGGCCACCACGGTTGTTGTTACCACCTGGGCCACGGTTGTTACCACCTGGGCCGCGGTTGCCACCGCCACGGCTGTCACGACGTTCGCCGCCGCGCTCACCGCCACGTTGGTTACGGTCACCAAATTGTGAGCCACCTTCCGGACGGCCACCTTTACCGCTTGGGCCGCTGTTGCTGCCAATGTTCGGAGAAAGATCGCGTTTACCGTAAACTTCGCCTTTGCAAATCCAAACTTTAACACCTATTTTTCCATAAGTAGTTAAAGCTTCGCCTAAAGCGTAGTCAATATCGGCACGAAAAGTATGCAGTGGAATTCTTCCTTCTTTATACTGTTCAGTACGCGCCATCTCGGCACCGCCTAAACGGCCAGACGTCATTACCTTGATACCTTCGGCACCCATTCTCATGGTTGACGCGATGGTGGTTTTCATGGCACGACGGAAAGATATACGTGCTTCTAATTGTTTTGCTATGCCTTCAGCAACTAATTGTGCATCAAGTTCAGGGCGTTTGATCTCGAAGATGTTGATCTGAACTTCTTTTTTAGTAAGTTTTTTCAACTCTTCTTTGATCTTGTCAACTTCCTGACCGCCTTTACCGATAACGATACCCGGACGGGCAGTGTGTATAGTAACCGTGATGCGTTTTAAAGTACGTTCAATAACTACTTTAGATACACCGCCTTTGTTGATACGTGCTGATAAGTATTTGCGGATTTTTTCGTCCTCAACTAATTTGTCGGAGTAGTTGTTGCCACCGAACCAGTTAGAATCCCAACCTCTGATGATTCCTAATCTGTTACCTATTGGATGTGCTTTCTGTCCCATTTCAAATTAATTGTTTTCGTTTTTACTATCCACAATAAGCGTTACGTGGTTTGAGCGTTTACGGATGCGGTAACCTCTTCCTTGCGGAGCAGGGCGCAATCTTTTTAACTGGCGGCCACCACCTACTGAGATCTCTTTAACGAACAGGCCGGCTTCTTCAGCTTTCTTGCCTTCGTTTTTAGCTTCCCAGTTAGTAATTGCTGATACCAGTAATTTCTCAACACGAATAGCTGCTTCTTTATTTGTGAACTTTAAGATGTTCAAAGCTTCGAATACGTTTTTACCGCGTACTAAGTCAACCACCAAACGCATTTTGCGGGGTGAAGTTGGGCAGTCTTGTAACTTAGCAACAGAAGCACCTCCTATTAGAGCCTTCGCGGCCTCTTTTTGTTGCTTGATCAGTACAGACCTTTTAATTTTTGTTGTTGCTTCCATTGCCTGTTATTTTTTCTTTTCTGCGTGACCACGGAATGTACGGGTTGGAGCAAACTCTCCCAGCTTGTGACCAACCATGTTTTCGGTTACGTACACCGGTATAAACTTGTTGCCGTTGTGTACTGCAAATGTGTGACCAACGAAATCAGGAGAGATCATGGAACGGCGTGACCATGTTTTTACCACTGATTTTTTATTTGATTCATTCAGGACAAGAACTTTTCTTTCCAGGTTAAAATCAATATAAGGTCCTTTTTTAATTGAACGTGCCATTATTTCTTCCTTCTTTCAATGATGTAGCGATCCGATGTTTTCTTTTTGTCGCGGGTTTTGTAGCCTTTAGCTAACAAGCCTTTGCGTGAGCGTGGGTGACCACCTGATGCACGGCCTTCACCACCACCCATAGGGTGATCAACCGGGTTCATGGCAACACCACGAACGCGAGGCCTGCGACCTAACCAACGTTTACGACCAGCTTTACCTAACACTTCGTTAGCCTTTTCAGAGTTTGAAACGGTACCGATAGTTGCAAGGCAGGTAGCCAGGATCATACGGGTTTCGCCTGAAGGTAATTTGATAATGGCGTATTTACCATCACGTGCTGAAAGTTGAGCGTAAGTACCTGCCGAACGGGCGATGGTACCACCCTGGCCTGGGTTAAGCTCGATGTTATGGATGATCGAACCCAGCGGGATGCTCTTTAATGGTAAAGTGTTACCAACTTCAGGAGCTACAGCCTGGCCAGAAACTACGGTTAAACCAACGGTTAAACCTTCTGGAGCGATGATGTATCTCTTTTCACCGTCAGCGTATACTAATAAAGCGATACGTGCTGAACGGTTTGGATCGTACTCAATAGTCGCAACCTTTGCGGGGATGTCAAATTTGTTACGTTTAAAGTCGATCAATCGGTATGATTTCTTATGTCCCCCACCGATATAACGCATGGTCATTTTACCGGAACTGTTACGTCCGCCTGATTTCTTGTGCGATACAACCAGTGACTTTTCAGGCACGTTGGTTGTAACGTCCGAGTAATCAGCACCTACTCTGAAGCGGGTACCCGGAGTAACCGGTTTAAATCTTTTTACTGCCATTTCCGTTTTTTATATTGTGCTATAAAAATCTATTACTTCACCGTCTTTCAACGTGATAACCGCTTTTTTATAAGTAGCTGCACGGCCTTGGATGGCACCAGCTTTTGTGTTGCGGGTTTTCAGTTTTCCAACGTATTTCATGGTGTTTACCGCGGTTACGCTCACACCATACATTTGCTCAATTGCTGCCTTAATCTGAATTTTGTTGGCTCTGTGATCAACTTTGAAAGCATAACGGTTAAGCTTCTCAGTTAATTGAGCTACTTTTTCAGTAAGTATAGGCTTCTTTAAAATTTCCATAATTACTTAGCTAACGCTTCCTCCAAAGTTTTAACAGAACCAGCAGTTAACAAAAGTTTACCGGCGTTAAGTACGTCATAAGTGCTTAACTGATCGGCAGTGATAACCTTTGCTTTTTTAAGGTTTCTGCTTGATAAATACACATTGTTATTTGCAGCAGGCAATACCAGCAATGTTTTAACGTCAGACACGTTAAGATCGGCTACCAGCTTTACGTAGTTCTTGGTTTTAACACTGTCAAAGTTAAAGTCCTCTAAAACAACGATGTTGTTGTCCTGAGCTTTGTATGACAGGGCTGACTTACGAGCCAGTGCTTTAAGCTTTTTGTTCAGCTTAAAGCTGTAATCGCGCGGCTGCGGGCCAAATACACGGCCACCACCATTAAACAATGGCGATTTGATGCTACCAGCACGGGCACCACCGGTACCTTTTTGTTTGTATAGCTTGCGGGTTGAACCTGCAATTTCATTACGCTGTTTTGCTTTGTGAGTACCTTGGCGTTGGTTAGCTAAATACTGCTTAACGTCAAGATAGATAGCATGGTCGTTTGGCTCAATACCGAATACGGACTCAGGAAGCTGCACCTTGGCACCTGTTTCTTTACCTGAGATGTTCAATACATTCACTTCCATCTTATTTATCCACTATTACGAATGAACCCTTGGCTCCTGGGATGGAACCTTTAACAACTAATAGGTTTTGCTCAGCAAATACCTTTACTACTTCCAGGTTCTGAACCTTAACGCGAACGTTACCGGTTTGTCCCGCCATGCGCATACCTTTAAATACGCGTGATGGCCATGATGACGCACCTAATGAACCCGGCGCACGTAAACGGTTGTGCTGGCCGTGAGTTTGCATACCCACACCGCCAAACCCGTGGCGCTTTACAACACCCTGAAAACCTTTACCTTTTGAGGTACCAACCACGTCCACAAAATCACCAATCTCAAAAATGTCGACAGTAACGGTGTCGCCTAATGATTTTTGATCCTCGAATGATTTGAACTCAACCAGCTTGCTTTTTGGCGCAGTGCCGGCTTTTTGGAAATGGCCTTTTAAAGGAGCAGTAGTGTTTTTTTCCTTTTTTTCGCCGTATGCCAACTGAACAGCAGCATACCCGTCTGCTTCAACAGACTTCACTTGCGTAACTACGCAAGGGCCAGCCTCGATCACAGTACATGGGATGTTTTTCCCTGACTCGTCGAAAATGCTGGTCATTCCTACTTTTTTACCAATAATTCCTGACATTTCTTTTAATTTGTTAAAGCCCATCGAAGCAGTAGGGCTTCGTTCAAGGCGTAATATTCCCGTTTAAGGGACGGCAAAGTTAGAAATTTTACTTTAATTGTCAAATAGTTACGAAGTTATTTTTAAAATATTTATTTAGGTGTCATGCAGTTACGTCATCAGCCTCAACAAAACACCTATTGCCTTGACGACAAGTTGATAATTGTATAAATTAGTCTGATAAACCAAACCTAAATGAAACCTGTTTTTACTTTAATTATTACTGCAATAACTTCAATTGTCGCTTACGGGCAGGAAAAGCAAGATACAACATCTTCTTCATCGAAGATAATTGAGGTAAAAAACCCTCAAATTCCTGATACAACGATACCGATAATAGACGATGACGAAATGCAACCTCAGTTTAAAGGAGGCATTGAAGCATTTTGCAAATACATCGAGAAAAGTTTAAAATACCCTGAAGTCGCTCAACTTATAGGCATTAACGGCAAGCTGAAGATGCAATTTATTGTTGATAAAGATGGAAGTATTGTTGAAGCTACACCCTTAAGCTGCATTGGTGCCGGTTGTGAGGCAGAGGCTGTAAGGGTTTTAACTAACTCGCCTAAATGGAAACCCGGGATACAAAAAGGAAAGCTTGTAAGAGTACAATATACGATACCGATTGATTTTACCACGCGAAAAGCTATGGTCAGCATGAAAGAACTCCGCAAATCCGACTATGGTTTCTTCTTCCTAATAAAAGATAAAGAATACAATATTGATCAGGCTGAAGAAGTACTTGGCAAAGAATTCTTGTCAAACAGCATCCTCATTGCCGAAGAGCAATTTGATGACCAGCATAAGGTTGCCGGTAAAAAGGCTACTTATTTGTTGAAGATAGAGGGTTAATGTTACACGGCATTCTCTTCCGGTTCATGCAATAATTCTTGCTCATTATTACTACTATCAATGCGCTGTTTTATGAAGGGATAAACAGCATAACCGGCTATTATACCTGTTACTAGTCCCCCGATATGCGCGGCATTATCAACTGCGCCTCTTATACCCATAAGCAGGTTAATGCCAATGAAAATAACCATATTGGTAAGCAATATTTTTCGTTGCGCTGACGTGTACATGCTGGTAGTTAGCAACGCCAGGTAAACGCCATACATCCCAAAAATAGCACCCGAAGCACCTACGCCAACCGTTGCAGGGTGCCACCACAAACTTGCCGCGCTGCCGGCAAGGCCAGCAAAAAGGTAAGCCAGTGCGAATTTTCGGCTGCCAATAACCGGTTCAAGCATAACGCCTATAAACATAAGTCCATACATATTTAAAAACAGGTGCATTACTCCACCATGCAGAAACGTAGCTGTGAACAAACGCCAGTAATCGCCATCCATAACAGCAGGCCGATAATCGGCACCCCAAAGCAGCAGATCGGTTGAGCTGAAAGATATGAAACCTAAACCTGCGATTACCATGGCAAAAAATACCGTTATATTTAATACAATAAGTATTGGCGTTACAACATATCCTGTTCTTGGCCATAAAATCGTCTTAACATCGTTTAGCCACAGCCATCTGAATCGCTTTGAGCTCAACTTACGCTGATGATTTTTGCGAAGCGGGAAAAACTGAATGAAAATGAAAAAGACAAATGCACCGATACCAAATGAGCCGAATATCCACTTAAAGCTGTTGCCTGCCCGCGATTCAAACGGTTCGTAAGCAGGTTTTAATAATATGGTTTTATCTGCAACAATACTTTTATCCTTTTGGCTTATCGCGGTACGAAAGTTTGACAGGTCGTCACTTTTACGGAGCCTTTCGAGATAGATAAATGTACCCTGATCTACCTTGTTAAATTCTGACTGAGATACAGCAGCAAAATTATTATAGGCCGTTTCCTTTTCCTGTGGAGACAGGTCGTTCGAGATAGTTTTCTTGTAAGAAACAGCCAGCCAAGCATTTGGATTCTCAGCAACAGCGAGCGAACCACTATCTATAGGCTTATCTTTTATAATTACATGTACCACCCCATATTTAGCCGCATTGCCATAAAGCGCAACAGATGCTTTAGGATTAATAACCTGCACATCAGTAACTGTATTAGGGTCGATGTATTTAAGACTATCATTTGAAAACTTCTTCCCATTCACCAATATCAGCGCCTTTTTCATATCGATGCGGAAATTACCCCGACCGGTATTAAGACCTACATTATTTGCCGGTTGACTTTCCAAAGAATCCCGTATTGGCACGGCACAGTAAATAGTCATATCAAAATTCTGATCATATTTCCCTGAAGTCTTGAATACGGAATATATTCTCACTGCCTGCTTATCAAGGTAAAACTCCTTTAACTTGTAATACCTAGTAAGCGATTGTTTATTTATAGAACCAATATGCTCAAGAGTAGTGAGTTTACCTGTTTTAGTTTCTACACAATTCAATGCAATAAATAAAGCAGGTAATATTGAAATAATTACAAAAATCATGGCGCCATTAACCGGATCACCTGACTTGTTTTTCCGGGCGGTAAAATCTAATCGTTTAATAATTGGGGGTATAAAAATATATGCCATTATTACCGCTACCGCCCCAGGAATAATAAAGTTCTGCCACAGATCATCCAGTTCAAAAAGCTCAAACTTGATGAATACAAGCCAATGCACTAAGACATAGGCAGATATAGTAGTTACCGAGATGAGTAAGAAAGGCAGAAACACATGCCTTAGCTTTACAAAAAACTTGTTCATTATATTGTAATAAGATTTGGTTATTGATTTTTATTACTCCATCGTCAACCGTCTGATGAGTTCGGCGCTTTGCTTGTTGCCTTCATCAAGCCTGTCCTTAAAAAAAGCCTGCACCTGGTTAAAGTGTTTTTTGTAGCCTTCCATGTCGCCATAGCCTATGATGGACGACCACTCACGCACGGCGGAGTGAAATTCCAGATCGTCGCCACGGATGGTTTTATCGTACAGGGCGGTTTTTATGGATTCTTCAAGCAGTTCCTCATTCTTAAAAAGATATTCGGCAATGCCCAGCCTTAAACGGAACGGTGGGGTTTGAGCTATCAGGTTATCGTACGGACTAACGCCCAAATGATACCAGGCGTCAACCATACTCAAAATACTAAGGTGCGAGTTAGGCTTGCGCTGGGCAGGACCATCGGCTAACGAAAACTCCTTCATTACGGCATCGTTGAACATGATAGGCTTGCGGCTTTCGTGGAAAACAAAATCGCGCGCGCGGTACAGCCTGTCGCGAAACTTTTGTTCCTCTTCCATAATCATAAGCTTAAACAACTCCGACTCGGATTGCGCATAGCGTTTTACCTGCTGGCGCGCATATGGGTTCATGATAGCCAAACCGGCATACACGTGCGCCTTGTAACTGAATATACGCAGGGTGGTTAATATCTTCACATTATCAATACCGCCATGGTACGAGCCATTATCCCAGGGAAAAAAGCCGGCATTGCTCCATGCGGTGCCCATACTTTCAAAACCTACATGGGTTACGGCCTGTGTATCGGCCACGATACGGTCGTGCTCGTGGTAATCTTTTAACTCCACCACATCTGAGCCGATGGCCGTAAACAGATCAAGCATGCGCTTATAAGCATCCGCCTCAGCACGATGATTTATCAGTATCAGCTTTTGGCCTTCGGGGGCAAAGCCCGGCCCGTGCATGGCATGAAAGGTTATGATGTTGGCATCAGCAGGCAGGTGCTTTTCAAAAGCGGTTATTTCGGGGTGCTTTACTGAGGTTTGCCCGGCTACAATGGCGCCATACTTAGTGATCGGTCCGTACTCGGCAACTACCTGCATTACTTTCTCGGCCTCTACCGAGTAAATGATAAGGTCGCAGCGGTGGGCGATCTCTTTGCCGCTCTCCAGCAGTTTTACGCCGTGAGGGGCAAGGTCGGCTTCGAGCTTCTCCCTGTTTTCGGGCATATCGCAGCCAAACACTTCGTAACCCGCCTTTGCAAAAGCCTTGGCGTATAAACGCCCCATATCGCCCAAACCTATAATGCCTATTAACATGTTGCTAATATAAGTATGCAAGGCATATTTTGGAATGAAACATTATTTTCGTTTATTGCAAGCGGCTGCGAGGGTAAATAACAAATTACCGGTTAAAGTCGTTTAAAGTAAAACATCAAAGCTATACCTATGAAGAGATTATTTTTTACCCCGATAATTATTTTTATAGCGTTTTTTTCGTTCGCCCAAGGGCAGGACTCTACTAAAAAAGCCGCAACGCCTACACAAGCACGCGCGCAAACCGCGGCTCCTCAAAATACCGATCGTAGCCTGAGCGGCCAGTACCGTTACCTGCTTACCAAAACATACAACTATCAGCAACCCGTTATCGGCGCGTTTTACCGCAACGTAATGGATACCATTAAAACCGAGCGTGCGGCACTACGTAAAGCGCAGGCCACGGTAAACAGCCAGGCGGCAACAATTAAAAAACTAAACGCAGATGTTACTGCCAAAGATGAAACCATATCAGCAGCAAACTCACGGGTTGACCAGATCAACCTGCTCGGTATCGGCCTTACTAAAGCCGCCTACAATACATTGATGTGGGGCCTGGTGTTAGGCTTTGGCATTACGCTGGCCATAGTTATTATTACTACCACACGTTTCAGGCAGGAAGCCAAATACCGCATTAAGCTTTACAATGAGCTATCGGAAGAATTCCAGACCTATAAAACCAAGGCTAACGAAAAAGAGAAAAAGCTTGCCCGCGAACTGCAAACCGAGCGTAATAAGCTGGATGAACTGATGGGCAGATAGGCAATAAAATGGTATAGGCAAATATCGCAGGTGAACGGGCCAAAGCCCCGCTATTTCTTTTCCCGGTTTTTCAGATCAGCGGCTACGCTTTCATCCGTCTTTTTAGGTTGCTGTTTCGCCGTGCGGGATTCCGCCTCTTTTACTTCGTCCTTCTCACTGATAGGGCCCTCAGTACGCAATTCTTTTTCCTCTTCTTTATGATGTTGCTTTGCCATAATGATTTATTTTAAGGGTAACCGCGCGCTTTCGCGAATTGTTTAAAAGAAAATAAATTAATTCCGAAGAAACAATCTGGTATTATTTTAGCTATATTTACATACCTATTATAGCCGACGCTGCCTCACATATTTCCTGGTTTTACTTTAAATTTTTGCATTATGAAACAGGAATTAAAGCATTACGAGTTCATAAACCTGCAAACAGGCAATGTAATTTCGTACATCACGCTGCCCGCATCACTTACCGGCGCCGAACTGGAGCAACAATTGGAAAGGAAGAAAACCGAGCTGGCAGTAAACAAGCGCTTATACCTGGAGCTGATCTACTGGCAGGATCACGATCATTGCATCAGGTAAATAACGGCTTAAAACAAAACAGCCATTTGCTTTGGGCAAATGGCTGTTTTGTTATTTTCGGATCTTCCGGTACTATCACACTTTGATCTCTACTTCAACACCGCTTGGCAATTCAAGCTTCATTAAAGCATCAACAGTTTTTGAGTTTGAGCTGTAGATGTCTAATAAACGCTTGTATGAGCAAAGTTGAAATTGCTCACGTGCCTTTTTGTTTACGTGTGGTGAACGTAATACAGTGAAAATTTTCTTTTCGGTTGGTAAAGGCAGCGGTCCGCTAACTACAGCGCCGGTTGGCTTTACTGTTTTTACGATCTTCTCGGCTGACTTGTCAACCAGGTTGTAATCGTAAGATTTTAATTTGATCCTGATTCTTTGGCTCATTTTGTTATTTAATGTGTGATTTCACTGATTTGTTTAGTGATCTCACTGATTTATTGATTGATCATCCCTAAGAGCTATTTATTAGGTAATGACCTGTTTATTTTTAATTGCACTAATCTATCTGTGAAAATCACAAACAGATCAGTGCAATCCGTCAGACTAATTATTCGTCGTCACCACCTTTTTGGCGGCCTTTGTTTTTAGCAACAACTTCTTCCTGTACGTTACGTGGCGCTTCTTCGTAGTGATCAAACTCCATGGTTGAAGTTGCGCGGCCTGAAGTGATTGTACGTAATTGTGTTACGTAACCAAACATCTCAGAAAGTGGTACCATAGCTTTGATTACCTGAGAACCGTTACGGGTATCCATACCTTGCAGCTGACCACGACGGCGGTTCATGTCACCGATAACGTCACCCATGTTTTCTTCAGGGGTAAGGATTTCGATTTTCATGATCGGCTCAAGCAATACCGGTTTACATTTTGGCAATGCCGCACGGTAAGCTGAACGGGCCGCAATCTCGAAAGATAACGCATCCGAATCGACCGCGTGGAATGAACCATCAATTAAACGAACTTTTAAGCCGGTAAGCGGGAAGCCTGCAAGCACACCGTTATCCATAGCTGATTTAAAGCCTTTCTCAACAGATGGGATGAACTCGCGAGGGATTGAACCACCTACGATTTCGTTCACAAACTGTAAACCTTCTTTCTCGTCATCAGCCGGAGAGATAACAACCTGAATATCGGCAAATTTACCACGGCCACCGGTTTGTTTCTTGTAAGTTTCGCGGTGCTGGGTAGTACCGGTGATAGCCTCTTTGTAAGCTACCTGTGGTGCACCCTGATTAACCTCAACCTTGAACTCACGTTTCAAACGGTCCATGATGATATCCAAGTGAAGCTCACCCATACCTGAAATTACAGTTTGACCTGTATCCTGATCTGTTTGAACCCGGAAGGTTGGATCCTCTTCAGCTAATTTACCAAGCGCGATACCTAATTTATCAACGTCAGCCTGAGTTTTAGGCTCAATAGCCAAACCGATAACCGGCTCAGGGAATTGCATTGACTCTAACACGATAGGGTGTTTCTCGTCGCAAAGGGTATCACCGGTTTTAATATCCTTAAAGCCTACTACTGCAGCAATATCACCGGCACCTACATTAGGGATCGGGTTTTGCTTGTTAGCGTGCATCTGGAATATACGGGAGATACGCTCTTTATTCTCTGAACGCATGTTGTATACATATGAACCCGCTTCCAGGTTACCTGAGTAAACGCGGATAAAGCACAAACGGCCTACGAATGGGTCGGTAGCAATTTTAAATGCAAGTGCTGAAAAAGGCTCTTTAATATCCGGCTGGCGGGTAATTTCCTCGCCGGTATCAGGGTTTGTACCGGTAATAGCTTCAACGTCAAGCGGCGAAGGCAACAACTCCATTACATAATCAAGCATGGTTTGTACACCTTTGTTTTTGAATGATGAACCGCAAGTCATCGGAACGATCTTACCGGCCAGGGTAGCCTGACGTAAAGCGTCAAGTACTTCACGCTCAGTAATGGTGGTCGGATCGTCAAAGAATTTCTCCATCAACGAGTCATCAAACTCAGCAACAGCTTCAAGTAATTTCTCTCTCCACTCGTTAGCTTCATCAACCAGGTCGTCAGGGATCGGCACCTCGGTAAAGGTCATACCTTTATCGTGCTCGTTCCAAACCACACCACGGAAGTTGATCAAATCAACCACACCTTTAAAGCCATCTTCAGCACCGATAGGGATTTGCAGCGGCACAGCGTGGCTGCCCAGCATATCTCTAACCTGCTTAACAACTTTTAAAAAGTCAGCACCTGAACGGTCCATTTTGTTAACGAAACCGATACGCGGTACGTTGTAGTTGTTAGCCAAACGCCAGTTAGTTTCTGACTGTGGCTCAACACCATCAACTGCTGAGAAAAGGAATACCAGACCATCAAGTACACGTAATGAACGGTTTACCTCTACGGTAAAATCCACGTGGCCAGGGGTATCGATAACGTTTACCTGGTATTTATTGTTGCGGTAGTTCCAGAACACGGTAGTAGCTGCCGAAGTGATGGTAATACCACGCTCCTGCTCTTGTGCCATCCAGTCCATCGTAGCTGCACCTTCGTGCACCTCACCAATCTTGTGGCTCACACCTGCGTAATAAAGTATACGCTCGGTAGTGGTGGTTTTACCGGCATCAATGTGAGCGGCAATACCAATGTTTCTTGTATATTTAAGATCTCTTGACATCTTTTGTTGTTTGATTTCTCGGATTTAAAATGATTTCACCGACCTGTTGAGATTAAAATACAATCCTAACAAAATCGGTGTAATCATATATTAAATCGGTGTAATCCTTTTGTTTAGAACCTGAAGTGTGAGAACGCTTTGTTGGCTTCAGCCATTTTGTGCGTATCTTCCTTCTTTTTAACCGCAGCACCTTCACCTTTTGAAGCGGAGATGATCTCACCGGCTAATTTCTCCATCATGGTTTTTTCGCCACGTTTACGAGCATAGCTAATCAGCCATTTCATACCCAAAGCGATTTTACGCTCCGGACGAACCTCAGTAGGAACCTGGAAGTTAGCACCACCTACACGGCGTGATTTAACTTCAACAGCTGGCATTACATTATTTAAAGCTTTTTTCCAGGTATCTAAACCATTTTCGCTGGTTTTTTTCTCAACGATATCAACAGCGTTGTAAAAAATTGAGTACGCGGTAGATTTTTTACCATCATACATCATGTTGTTTACAAATCTGGTTACCATGGTATCATTGAACCTTGGATCAGGAAGGATAATTCTCTTTTTTGGTTTCGACTTTCTCATTTTCTATTATCCTCCTTATTATTTCTTTTTACCTTTTGCAGGTGCGGCAGCTGCCTGACCTGGTTTAGGACGCTTGGTACCATATTTTGAACGGCGCTGGTTACGGCCGGCAACACCTGAAGTATCTAACGCACCACGGATGATGTGGTAACGTACACCAGGTAAATCCTTAACACGACCGCCACGGATTAACACGATAGAGTGCTCCTGTAAGTTGTGTCCTTCACCCGGGATGTAGGCGTTAACCTCTTTACCGTTAGTAAGGCGCACACGGGCAACTTTACGCATTGCTGAGTTTGGTTTTTTAGGGGTAGTGGTGTACACACGGGTGCACACGCCTCTTCGCTGTGGACAGCTGTCCAACGCTGGCGACTTACTCTTGTCTTCCAGAGCTACTCTACCTTTTCTAACTAATTGCTGAATAGTAGGCATTTCTTGCTTTGTTTCTTTACAGTTTTATTCCTATTTTAAGGACTGCAAAGGTATGTCAATTTTTTTTATTAGCAAATGCCTGATAGAAAATATTTTAGACTAAAGAAATAGTCTGTCAAAAAAACGATGCTGACGGGGTTACTTTAAGTGATAGTCGGGTATTAAATATAAACTACAACGTGGGTTTATTTACTCGGTACATTTTAAAACACAAATTAATCATCATACTTCTGTTAAGTTATCTTGCTTACTGCATTAACCAAGTCAATTCACATCGTGAATATATAAGCAGGTTAAGCAATATGGAGTGGGGTGAAAAAATAGCGTGGGGTGAAGGATTAATTTATGGCGACCTCTTAACTTCCGCTGTAGGAATAGGTAGCGGGATAACTTTAATACTGCATAGCTTGCTTTACCGGAAGGACTTGCTATTTTATATACCGGCCAGTGCAGCGTTTATCGCCTGCGCTATACAGGTAGCCCGTATGACAAACTATTTGTAAGCAACCGAGCATATCTCCTTAATACTCTCGCTCACCGGCTTAAACTCAATGCCGATCGCTTTTTTGATCTTGGAGTTGTCAAAATACTTAGTGGTAACCGCCGATTGTGCGGCAATTTTATCCAGAAAAGGATCTTTACCCGTTATAGCCGCTACTAACGCTGCCCCGCGCCAGGCCAGGTTCATCATCCAGGGCTTGGCTTCTTTGGCCGGGGCGGGTATGCCGTAACTCTGAGCTATTTCCTCAACCAGTTGTTTATAAGCACGGTTTTCAGCGTTGATGATGAAGCGCTCGGCGGTGATATTGCTGTTCATCAGGGCGACCATACATTTGGCTACATCCTGCACATCAACCAGCCCGGCGGTGCCACGGGTATAAAACTTCAGGCCTTTGCGTACAGTATTAAAAATTTGCCCGGTGCCTTCATCACCTGCATTTACACCTATTATCAGCGAGGGATTTACAATCACAGCATCCAAACCTTCGGCTATGCCCCGCCAAACTTCCATCTCACTTTCCAGCTTTGATATGGCGTAGCCATCTGTTTCGGTGCTTACATCTAAATGCGTGTCTTCCGTAATAACCTCGCCGGGTTTTGCCAAACCCAATGCCGCGATGGAGCTTACGTGCACCAGCTTGCAATTATTATCAAGGCATAAGTTCACTATATTGGCTGTACCCGCAACATTGGCGGCAATCATGGGGTTTTTATCTTTTTGTTTTAACGATACCCAGGCTGCGGCATGATATACCTGAGTCACGCCTGCAAAAGCATCCTCCAAAGCGAAAACATCCAGGATGTCTGCGTTAACCCATTCAATATTTTCAGAAAAAGGCTTCAATATTTCGGGCACTATGGATGATCTACGTTTTGTGCAGCGCACACGTTCACCCTGCTTAACCAATTGCATGGCTACTTCAGCCCCCAAAAAACCCGTTGCACCTGTTATTAATATCATGCCTTTTTATTAAAAAATAGATTGCGCAAAAGTGCACAATTAATTTGGCAGCCTTACACTTGTTTGCGCTAAACCTCGTTACATTTGCAGCAATCAATCTACAAACAAAAAACCTGAAACAATGTGCGGAATAGTTGGATACATCGGTCACCGTGAGGCTTATTCAATAATAATAAAAGGGCTGCACCGGCTGGAATACCGCGGGTACGACAGCGCGGGCATATCGATATATAATAATGGCATTAAGGTATACAAAAAAGCAGGCAAGGTAAGCGCGCTCGAAGAATTTGCCAAAGACCTTCCGGTAGCGGGCACCATAGGCATGGGCCACACCCGCTGGGCTACGCACGGTGCGCCAAGTGACCGTAACTCGCATCCGCATGCCTCAAACAACCGCAAGCTGACCATTATCCACAATGGCATAATTGAGAATTATGCGACCATTAAGGAAACACTACTGGCCAAAGGCCATGTGTTTAAAAGTGATACAGATACTGAAGTATTAATTCATTTAGTTGAAGACATTGCCACGGCTACGGGAATAGACCTGAAAGAAGCCGTGCGTATTGCACTAAATAAAGTGATAGGCGCTTACGCTATTGTTATTATGAGCGAGGACGACCCTAACCTGCTCATTGCGGCGCGCAAGGGCAGCCCGATGGTTATAGGTGTGGGCGAGGGCGAATACTTTATCGCTTCGGATGCTACGCCGATTGTGGAGTACACCAAAAATGTAATTTACCTGAACGATAACGAGATCGCTTACATCACCCGCGAAGAGCTGCTGATTAAAAACATCGACAATACGGTACAAACGCCCTATATACAGGAGCTTGACCTGAAGCTGGAAATGCTGGAAAAAGGCGGCTACGATCATTTTATGCTGAAGGAAATTTACGAACAGCCACGATCAATCCGCGATTGTTTGCGTGGCCGTATTTATCCGCAGCAGGGCAATGTTCAGCTGGGCGGCATTAAGGAGTATGCCGATAAGCTCCGCAACCTCGACCGTATTATTATAGTCGCCTGCGGTACATCATGGCATGCCGGCTTAGTTGGCGAGTATTTAATTGAAGAGTATGCGCGCATATCCGTTGAGGTGGAATACGCTTCTGAATTCAGGTACCGCAACCCTATTATCACCGAAAAAGACTTGGTGATAGCCATATCGCAATCCGGCGAAACGGCTGATACTATGGCAGCTATTGAGCTGGCCAAAGAGAAAGGTGCGACAATTTTTGGCGTATGTAATGTGGTGGGCGCATCCATTCCGCGTGTTACGCATGCAGGTGTTTATACCCATGCCGGTCCCGAAATCGGCGTTGCCTCAACCAAGGCGTTTACCTCACAGGTAACAGTTTTAACGCTGATGGCCTTTTATATGGCGCAGCAGCGCGGCGCTATTACCCAAAGCAAACTGATAGAATACCTGACAGAACTGGATGCTATACCTACGCTGATAGAAAAGGCTTTAAAAACTAATGACAAGATTAAGGAGATAGCCGCTAAATTTAAGGATAGCCGCAACTGTCTTTTCCTGGGCAGAGGCAGCTCATTCCCCGTAGCGCTTGAGGGCGCCTTGAAACTTAAGGAGATATCCTACATCCATGCCGAGGGTTATCCGGCGGCCGAAATGAAGCACGGACCAATCGCGCTCATAGATGCTGAAATGCCGGTGGTATTTATCGCCACCAAGCATTCATCGTACGAGAAAGTGATCAGCAACATACAGGAAGTAAAAGCACGCGGCGGCAGGGTGATCGCCATTGTAAGCGAGGGAGACACGACCGTTAAAGATATGGCCGACTACGTAATTGAGATACCGCAAACCGGTGAAGCCTTTGTACCGCTGGTGGCAACCATACCCCTGCAATTGCTATCGTACCACATCGCCGTAATGCGTGGCTGCAATGTGGATCAGCCACGTAACCTGGCAAAATCAGTAACGGTAGAGTAATTTATTCGGGATAAATATCGAATGGCTCCTTACAATGCAGGGGGCCATTTTTGTTGTGGATAAAAACACAACGAAAGCAATAGAATAAATTGATGATAATTATAAATTTGCATCAATTTATTCTATATTATGACTATTACACAACTGGAATATATAGTAGCCGTTGACACCTACCGCAGTTTTGTTACTGCCGCCGAGAAATGCTTTGTTACGCAACCCACCCTGAGCATGCAGATACAAAAACTAGAGGACAACTTAGGCGTTAAACTTTTTGACCGTACCAAACAGCCGGTTATTCCAACCGAGATAGGTATTGAAGTAGTAAGCCAGGCCCGCGTGCTTTTAGCCGAAAGTGAGAAGATAAAAGAAATTATAAGCGACAGGCAAAAGGAATTATCCGGCGAGCTGAAAGTTGGCATTATCCCGACCATAGCGCCGTACATACTTCCTAAAATTATCACCAGCTTTATAGAAAAATACCCGCAGGTAAAATTGGTGGTGTGGGAGCAAACTACCGAACAGATCATCCAGCAACTGAAAATGGGCACGATTGACTGCGGCATCCTGTCCACGCCGCTGCATGAGGCATCATTAACGGAAGTACCGGTGTTTTACGAAAATTTTGTGGCCTACGTATCGCGCGACAGCAACCTGTTTAAAAAGAAAAGCATACAGCCTGATGATATTGATGTGGAAGAAATATGGGTACTTAACGAAGGCCATTGCATGCGCGAGCAGGTACTGAACATTTGCCAGCGCCGTAAAAGCACACGCGGCTTTCAGCATTTTGAATACAATACGGGCAGCGTTGAAACACTTAAACGCATGGTTGACCAGAATAACGGCGCTACCATATTACCTGAACTCGCCCTTGCCGACCTAACCGAAAAACAATTGGACAGGGTGCGCTACTTTAAATCGCCGGAACCAGCCAGAGAAGTAAGCATCGTCATACCCCGCAACTTTTTAAAACGCCGCATGATTGAAGCGCTGAAGAACGAGATACTCGAATTTATCCCCAAAAGGTTAAAAACGAAGAAGAAGAAAGAAATAGTAGACATATAGTGATTCGTGGTTGGAGATTAGTAATCAGTGATCAGAAATATAATAGGCAACTTGTTTAAACCTAATCTCCAATCACTGACTACTAACCACTAATCAACAACTATCTCCACCTCCGTTACCGGATGGCCGGTGCAGGTGAGTATCCACCCCGCGGCTAAGTCATCGGGGGTTAGTACATCGTTTCGAGCCATTTCAACTTTGCCGCTGGTGCACATCACTGCACAAGCGGAGCATACACCCGCCCGGCAACTGTATGATAATCTGATGCCATTTTGCAAGGCAGCCTGTAAAATAGATTGATTTTCGCCTGCTATGATATTGTAATGCTCACCCTTATAGGCAATGCCAACTTTTTGCGGCGGATAATTAAGCGCAGGCGGCGTTACTCCTACAGTATCAATCACAAAATTTTCCTTACGGATGCGTTGAGGCTCAACACCCATATACAGCAAAGTAAGCCTAAGCATACGCATGTAAGCGAAAGGCCCGCACAAGTAAAAATCGGCGTTAGCCAAACCATTAGACGCATGCTGCTTTGCCAACTTTTCGGCCATAAAGTTATTCAACCGATTGGCTTCGCTGCTAAGCAGGTGTATAACTTTTAATCTATCAGCATGGGTATTTGCCATCTCGCCAAGTTGCTTCTTAAATATAATTGATGACTCGCTGAGGTTGCTATAGATAATAACTATATTGCTTTGCCCGGGTTGCTTTAATATATATTTAAGCTGAGAAAAAACCTGAGTAATACCACTACCTGCGGCGAATATGATTATATCTTTCTTCTCTTCGGAATGAGTTATCAAGAAACGGCCTGCGGGTTCAACCGCATTCAATATATCACCAACCTCGATTTTAGTAGACATGAAGCGCGAAATTTCGCCGTTTGGGATGCGTTTTATGGTGACAGCCAGCAAGTCTTCATCAGGTGATGAACTTAACGAATACGAACGGCGAATCTCCTCATGATGATGATCAAACACCAGCGTAATAAATTGACCAGCTTTATACCTTACTTTTTCGCCGGTTACATTGCTCAGGTAAAACGTGGATGTATCAGCTGTCTCTCGCTCTATCTTCTCAACCCTTAACTGCAGCATTAACTTATTTTTAAAACCAACTTACCAAACTGGCTTGAGTCATCCATCTTCCTGATTGCTTTTTCAGCCTCAGCCAAAGGAAAGACTTCATCAATAACCGGCTCAATTTTATGGTCGCTGATGAATTGCAGCATCTGCTCAAATTCAGCAGGTGAGCCCAGCGTGGTACCCAATATGCTGATGTGGTTCCAGAATATTTTACGGCCGGCTAATTCGGGTATGCTGCCTGCAGTACCGCCAAAAAACACGATGCGGCCACCCGGTTTGCAAATATCTATCAGCTTTTCAAAGCCTTTGCCCAGGGCACTATCAATAATCACATCAAACCCACCGCCCGATAGCTGCTGCAATTGTTCGGCCCAATCCTGTGCTTTGTAATTTACGCCTGCCAAAGCACCCAACTGCCGTGCACGTTCTATTTTTTTAGCCGAGCCGGAGGTAACAAATACCTGGCAGCCCGCAGCTACGGCGTATTGCAAGGCAAAAGCCCCAGTACCGCCGCCAACTCCGGTTATCAATACCTTATTCCCCTTTTTTACCTGCCCTTTGGTAAACAACGCCCTAAAAATAGTTAAACCCGCTACAGGCAATGTTGCGGTTTGCTCAAAGCTAAGATGAAGTGGCTTAGGCTGCAAATCAGTCACCGGAACGGAAATATATTCAGCAAATGTGCCTTGGTTGGGCGGTAAGCCGATGATATTAAAATCCTTTGATTGGTGCTCGGTGCTTTCTCCCCAGCCATGCGCCGGATAGATGACCACCTCTTTGCCTATCCAGCCGCTACCGGCATCGCTACCCGCTTCCACAACCATGCCCGCACCGTCAGATCCGATTACAGAGGGATAGGATATCCCCGCGTATTTGCCCTGCGTTATCCACCAGTCGCGGCGGTTCAATGATGCCGCTTTTAACTGCACCAGTACCTCGCCCGGCTGAGGTACTGGTTTATCAATATCTTTTATAGTTAGTGGCTGGTTCAGCCCTTCCAGTACAATAGCTTTCATACATACAATGCGCTTAAGGCGCTAATTTTAAAACAAAAAAGCGGCAGAATGTTTACACCCTGCCGCTTTTGTAAATACGATATTGGTAAGATTAAGCAGTTGCTTTAGTATAAAGCTCGGCTACTTTTTCCCAGTTAACTACGTTCCAGATAGCTGCCAGGTAATCCGGGCGACGATTTTGATATTTCAGGTAATAAGCGTGCTCCCACACGTCGATACCTAAAATTGGCGTACCTTTTACTTCGGCGATATCCATTAAAGGGTTATCCTGGTTCGGGGTTGAAGTTACTGCCAGTTTTTTATCGGCTGTAACAATTAACCAGGCCCAGCCCGAACCGAAACGGGTTGCACCGGCTTCAGAAAGTTTTGTTTTCAATTCATCAAATGAACCAAATGTGCTGTTGATAGCCTCGGCTAATGCACCTGTTGGCGCGCCGCCGGCATTTGGTGCAAGCAAAGTCCAGAACAGGGAGTGATTGTAGTGGCCACCGCCGTTGTTGCGTACTGCTACAGGGTATTTTGATATATTGGTTACGATCTCCTCAATACTGGCATCAGCCTCAGGCTTGCCTTCCAATGCTTTGTTCAGGTTGGTAACATAAGCCTGGTGATGCTTGCCATGGTGAATTTCCATGGTAGCTTTATCAATGTGCGGTTCTAATGCCTCTGGTGCGTATGGTAACGCAGGTAGTGTAAAAGCCATGATATTTGTGTTTAAAAGTTTACTATTGTAGTTGTACCAGCAAATATAAGTCCGTAAGCGGCATATTGTTCTAAATAAATGTCATTTGTTGGTCTGTATTGTTTTGAACCAGAATTTTCAGAATTAATGAATGAGCAGAATATTGTCGGAAGCAGGATTTACAGGATTCAGGATGAACAGAATACCATACTCAGTTCTGAAAAATTCTCAAATTCCGTAAATTCCGGTTCAAGACTTCCGCTTACTCTTAAAAAAATTCCGCACCAGTTCGGCACATTCATTCTCGCGTATGCCGCCTGTTATTTCTGTTTTGGGGTGAGTGATCTTTTGGTTTAACCGCCCGAAACCCATGCGCTGATCGTAAGCGCCGAACACTATGCGCGCCACCTGGAACCAGTATGAGGCACCGGCACACATTACGCAAGGTTCCAGCGTAACGTATAGCGTGCAGTCTTGCAAATACTTGCCGCCCATATAGTTGGCGGCGGCGGTTAAGGCCTGCATTTCGGCATGTGCCGATACATCATTGAGCCGCTCGGTAAGGTTATGCCCCCTGCCAATGATCTTGGCCTTGCAAACTACAATAGCGCCAATGGGTATCTCATCTTCGGCCAGCGCCTGCTTAGCCTCATTGAGCGCCTCGTTCATAAAAAAATCATCGGGTGATATAGTGGGTTCACCCTCAAAGTTGATGTATCGCATTATGGTTTATTATCAAATTTACGTGATAAATGTTTTTCGGTTGATACGATCAGCGCTACACAAAAGCCTATGGCTGATGGTATAAGCAATATGGAATTCACAAACATAAAAGTTTCGTGTTCTAAATTAACCGCGCATAAAACAGCCGTTGTGACGATGCCGACAAGCAATAACATAAATCCCGAACGCATCATAAACCGGGCGGCGTAATGGTTAGCTTCATCCCAGGTTTCCTGGTTTTTCATAGAGCTGGGCATGCGGTAACCGTAAAGGGCGTTAATTTTTTTGGGTGGAAAGCGCTTTTGAATATATCCCGCGAGAGTAAAGATTATACCGATCAGCTGCGGGCCAATTATCCAGCTAAGCAAATCCATATCAAATTAATTTATGGCCATTTGGAACCGGGCGCTCAATTGCGGTCAAAACAATATCGCCGTTTTCATCGGCAAAGCCGGTAACCAGAAACTCCGACATGAATTTGCCGATCTGCTTTTTGGAGAAATTGATCACACCGACGATCTGCCGGCCAACTAACTCTTCCTTTGAATAGTGTTTGGTAATTTGCGCGCTCGACCACTTGATGCCAAACTCCCCAAAATCAACACGTACCTTATATGCAGGCTTATGAGCTTCCGGATAATCAAGCGCTTCGAGTACAGTGCCCGCGCGCAGTTCTACCTTTTCAAAATCATTCCAGGATATTGTTTCCATATAAGTACAAAGGTAAAAAAAGCGCATTACCGCAAAAGCGTAACATAGCCCGCAACCTTTGGCGTATTGTTTTTCAAATTAATAATATAGTAATAGGTACCGGCAGGCAAACGCGTACTATTAAAGGTACCATCCCAAGGCGTGGTATACCCAACGCTGCGGAACACCTGCTGTCCGTTTCGGCTATATATTAATGTTTCACTTGCCGGGTAGGTGGATAGCGCTGCGATGTTCCAAACATCATTAATGCCATCGCCGTTTGGCGTAAAGGTATTTGGTACCTGTATTTTTTGATAAACGCGTACAAAAACACTGGCGGTATCTATACCGCAGGGGCCGGTAACGGTTACGGTGTAGCGCACATCCTCGGTGGCGGCTACACTCGGATTCGGATCAGTTGGGTTATCTAACCCATCTTCCGGCCACCATTTGTAAGTTGTGATGGCACCGGCATATACCGGATCCAGTTTGATAGTAGCACCTTCCAGCATGTCGCGCCTTGCACTTAAGCTTACTTCAGGTGATTCAATAACGCTAACGGTAACCGTATCGGTATAGCTGCACGCGCCGTTGCTTACCATTACCGTATAGGTTGTTGTTTGCGTTGGACTGACCACCGGGTTTGCGATATTTGCTTGACTAAGCCCCGCTGCTGGCAACCAGTTATATGTATAATTATCGGCTATATCAGTGGCTACATTAAGTTGCGCCGACTCGCTACGACATATATTTGCTTTATCTGCACCGGCATTGGCTACAAACTGCGGTTTTACATTGATTTGAAAAGTCTGCGGATCGCTTATACATCCCTCGGCAGATATGGCATAGGCCGTGTATGACCACCCGCCGGGCGGATCAGGACTTTTAAAAGTGTATTGTGAGTTTGTTGTCTCCGCACTGAACCCGTCGGGACCAAGCAGCCGGTAACGTACGCCGCCGGAAAAATTGATGGTTACATCTTCGCCGCGGCAAATGGTAACGTTATTCATAGGGGCCAAAACAGGTCGGGCGTAAATGGTGATGCTTTGCGGTAAAGAATAAATACGGCAGTTCTCCGATCCTAAATTGCCGGCCCTTGCGGCGGCTACCCTGTATTGGTGTACCGCTGCAACAGAAAGATTAATATTGGCAATGTATTGCGTACTGTTTTGTCCGGCTAAATCTTTCCACTCGTTATTTATAAACTCCTGCCATTGAAAAACATAGCCCGGATGCGATGCTGCCCTTAATGTAAAGTTTCGGCTGCCGCTGCTTGTGCAGGCTGTAAAATCCTGCGCGGCACCATCAATGGAACTGCTTAATTCCGGGCCGCATGCGCGAAAAGCGAAATCGTCCAATATAAAATCGTTACCGTAACCCCCTTCAGCATCGTTAAAAATTTTCAATGTAACGCTATCGGTATTAGGTGTAGTGCGAAAGGTGACACCACGTTTTATAAATTCGGGACCTGCGGTAGGGGTTATGGTAATGGTAGTATCACGTATGGTGCTGTCTTTATCGTCCACAATTAAAAAACGGAGTGCAGGATGCCGTACATCAGACGATTCAATGTCCAGCCGCATTAGGTCAAGTACATAAATTGAGAGTTCGTAAACAGTATTGCCGCACAGGCCGGTTACCTTTTTTTCAAAAAACTGACTTTTGGCGTATGATGCATTTACCACCATCATATAACCGCCGTTACCCGTATTATCTGACGGAACAGAATGCCAGGTACCCGCATTACAGGGCGGCGGGGCGTAACTCCGAACAATGGTATATTGCCCATCCTGCGGGCATGTATTAGTAGTGAATTGTATAATCTGCGCTTGTCCATTTGGTAATGCTCCGCCCTGGTTAAAGCTTTCTGACACTACCGGATCGCCCAGGCTACCGTCACAAACCTGTGCCATTGCATTGTTTGATAAAAAAACAATAAACAACACAAATATAAACCTGTGAAAAAAGAGCCGCATTAACAGTAAGGGTGTATTTGGTTATAATTGCGATTAAGGTAGCATATTAAGCTTAATATGCCAAGTAACGATTTATGCGCACCTCAAACAAATAATTTTCACGGTAGTTAAATAATTGATTTGAAACACATACTACCATGAAAAACAGATACTCAACATACCTTTTAGCCCTGGCCATAACGGCGGCGGGCTGCGGAGGCGATAAAAAAGCCAACCATAATGATGCCGATACCGTAACCAATAAAGGCAATCAGCAGGTTAAACTACCCGCGCCTTACGAAACGGAATCAACCACAAAATTTGCCAAGGTATTGGGCTGGCCGAAAGATAAGATGCCCACAGTGCCCGAAGGTTTTGAGGTAAGTCTTTTTGCCGATAGCCTGCGCAATCCGCGTAATATTTATGTGGCACCTAACGGCGACATTTTGTATCAGAAGCCAATACGGAATCAAAAGGGCCGAAAAAGAAAGCTGAAGACCTGGTAAGCGGTCGCGATAAATCACAAAACCTGGGTAAGAGCGCTAATGACGTGATACTCTTTCGCGATACCAATGGCGACGGCAAATATGATCTGCGCACTATATTTTTAGGCAAACTGAACCAGCCATATGGTATATTGGTACTGGGCGATTGGTTTTACGTAGCCAATACCGACGGGCTATGGCGTTATCCATACAAAACCGGCCAAACCGAAATTACGGCTAAAGGCACTAAGATACTCGATCTGCCTGCGGGAGGATATAACAATCACTGGACACGCAACCTGATTGCCGGCAAGGATGGCAAAAAGATTCTTATCTCCGTAGGATCGGGCAGTAATGTTGCTGAGCACGGCTTGAACAATGAAATACGCCGGGCAAACATACTGGAGATAAACCCTGATGGATCGGGTGAGCGCATTTATGCTTCGGGCTTGCGTAACCCGGTAGGCACCGATTGGGAACCCAAAACAGGCAAACTATTTACCGTGGTTAACGAGCGCGACAAACTTGGCGACGGCCTGGTACCAGATTATCTTACCGGCGTACAGGAGGGTGGTTTTTACGGTTGGCCTTATGCTTACTTCGGTCAGCATGAAGACCCATCGGTAAAGCAAAAAAATCCGGAAATGGTGAAAAAAACATTGGTACCTGACCTGGCTCTGGGATCGCATACTGCATCGTTAGGTTTGGCGTTTTATACCGGCAACAAATTTCCGCAGCAATACCGGGGCGGCGCATTCATCGCGCAGCACGGCTCATGGAACAGCTCAAAACTGGTAGGTTACAAGGTTTTATACGCGCCTTTTGCGAATGGTAAACCAACCGGCGAGTTGCAGGACTTTTTAACCGGGTTTGTTGCCGACCTTGAAAAGGGTGAAGTTTATGGCCGGCCGGTTGATGTGGCGGTTTTGAAAGACGGATCAATACTGGTAAGTGATGACTCGGCTAACAAAATATGGCGCGTATCAGCCAAATAGCTTTATTTATTAATTTAATAAATAGCCCTCTATTCAGTTAAAGGGCTATTTTTGTTTTTATACTATTATACCCGTGAAAAAACTTTTCATCGCCATACTTGGCCTGGGCAGCACTCTGGGCATTGTCCGCGCTCAAACCATTGACACTACAAAAACATTAAACCAGGTAACCGTAAAGGGATATTTGAGTGAGCAGCCGGTGTTGAGCACGTCAGCATCTGTTGGCGTAGTAACCGCGGCGCAATTGCTGCTGCAACCGTCGGCCTCGTTTGTACCGGCTTTAAATACCGTACCCGGCATCAGGGCCGAGGAGCGCTCACCGGGAAGTTACCGCCTGTCTGTTCGGGGGAGTTTGCTGAGATCACCGTTCGGCGTACGTAACATCAAGGTTTATTATGATGAAATACCGCTTACCGATGCAGGCGGCAATACTTACTTAAACGCGCTCGATTTTAACAGCATCCGCAATATCGAAATATTAAAAGGGCCTGATGGCAGCCTGTTTGGCGCTAATACCGGCGGCGTGGTGTTGTTGAACACGTCCGCATCAAGTGATAATGCCATTTCTGCCGGAGTAAATGCCGGATCATACGGATTATTCCATCAAAACGCGGGCCTGCAACAGCAATGGGGCAATTATGGGCTATCGGTTAACCAGGCATACCAAAGCTATGGAGGTTACCGGCAAAACAGCTATATGTACCGGCATTTTGTTAATACAACCAACCGGCTTAAATACGGAACGGATAACGAGGTGAAGGCGATAGCTTTTTATTCCGATTTAAACTATCAAACGCCGGGCGGCCTTAACCTGGCACAGATGGAAGCCAATCCCCGTTCGGCACGCCTGCCAACGGCTACACTGCCCGGGGCATTACAGCAAAAAATCGGCATCAGGCAAAAAATGTATTTTGGCGGACTGGTAAATAACTGGCAGATTAATGACCGGCTGAAAAATGTGGCGTCAGTATTCGGCAATCATGTCGATTTTGCTAACCCGTTCATCACCAATTATGAGTTCAGGAATGAAGACACCTATGGCCTGCGCACTTATTTTGAACTCAACTCCTTGAAAAAAACTAATTTTAACTGGAAACTCGACCTGGGCGTAGAGTGGCAGCAAACCAACTCAACCATCGCCAATTATGATAACAACGGCGGCACCCGCGGCGATGTACAGGCTACCGACCGGCTGAACAGCAACCAGCATTTTGTTTTTACCCGCTATGCGGCCACCTTGTTTGATCGTTTTAATATAGAGGCCGCGGTAAGCCTTAACTACTTTAAATACCGCTTTAAAAATATTGCGCCTGCCAATGAGGCTGATTTTAGTGAGCGCGATTTTGATGCGCAGCTAATGCCGCGGCTGGCCTTGTCATACCTCATTACAAACAACTTTAGCTGGCGGGCATCAGTAAGCCGTGGTTACTCATCGCCTACCAACCTGGAGGTACGCCCGAGCAATAATATTGTAAATACTACACTGAACGCCCAAACCGGCTGGAACTATGAAAGTGGTTTCCGTTTACGAAATAATGATGAGAGTACTTATCTGGACGTATCGGCATTTTATTTCAGGATGCAAAATACCATTGTGCCCCGTCGTTTAGCCAATGAAACCGAATACTATGTTAACGCGGGTGGTACCAACCAACCGGGCGCCGAGCTATACTTTAGCAGTTGGCTGCTGCGTAAAGGCAACGGAGTTGTAAGAGGCTTGCAATTTAATACGGCTTATACCTTCAGCAAATACAGTTTCAGGAGTTACAGCACGGCAGATGCTGATTTTTCGGGAAACAGGCTTACCGGCATACCGCGTAACGTGGTGGTGAGCAATGTGCAGGTGCTGTTACCGCAGTCGATATCCTTGTTTGTGCAGCATAACTTTACCGACCGCATTCCGCTTAACGATGGCAATACCGTTTTCGCGCCCGAATATCACCTGTTACAGGCGCGGGTAAGCTGGCAACATCGCATAGGCAAAACCAAACTGGAGATATTCGCCGCTGCTGATAACCTGCTGAACGAAAAATATAGCCTGGGCAACGACTTGAATGCGGTAGGTAACCGTTACTATAACCCGGCACCGCTACGAAATTATAATGCCGGACTAAACGTAGCGCTGTAATGCACAGGCAGATCACCATTATTCTCCACACAACAATAAATGCACCGGTTGAGCGGGTGTTTGATTTGTCGCGGAGCATTGATCTGCATATACAATCAACCAAACATACTGATGAAGAAGCCATTGCAGGCCGTACCAGCGGATTGATCGGCATGGGCGAAACCGTTACCTGGCGGGCCAGGCACTTCGGCATCAGGCAAACACTTACCTCAAAAATCACAGCTTTTAACCGCCCCTGGCATTTTACTGACGAAATGGTTCGTGGCGCTTTTAAAAGCTTCAGGCATGAGCATTGGTTTACGCAAACCAACGGACAAACCACCATGAAAGATATATTTTACTTTGAAGCCCCGCTTGGCTGGCCCGGATGGTTGCTTGGCCGGTGGATATTGAAACGCTACCTTACCAACCTGCTCATTAAGCGAAATGAGGTTATAAAACAGGTTGCAGAATCAGGCGACTACAGCCCGGCTAACTAAGCCAACGCATTTGACAATATAAAAACAGCAAAGCCGGCAAGCATAATAAGCAGGCCGGCTATTATTAAGTATTTACCTATACCGCTATTAAGCGGCATGGCTGCAAGTATATTTATTGGTACATTTTAGCAATCTGGAAACTCTCGTAAGCCATTTGCTTATTGTACTCGTTGGTGAGGTTTTTATGATTGACAAGGTCAACAATGGTGCCTATAAAGCACAACCCTGCGGTAAAGAAATATAGAAGGCCCATGCCTATCTGGCCCAGCATAAAACGCTGTATGCCCGCAAACCCAACAAAACCCAACAAGCTTACCAGCAATATATCCTGCGGATTTTTACGCTTGGTTGAGTAGATACCGTAAAAGCGGTTCTTCTGTTGCTCGTCAAGCTCGGCAGTGGCCTGCTGTAAAAACAGAACCTCTTCAGGGGTGATGCCTGAGAATGTATAGTATGGATTGTTAGGAGCGTACATGGCTTTCAGTTTTAAGTGATTGATTAATTTGTTGATATAAAGGTACGTTGCCGACCCACATCAGCCAATGTAAAATAGGTTAACAGATTAAGGTAGTCGGTAAGCGTGGTTTTTTTGGCGGTGAAAAGAGGGGGGGGATGGAATTATGGTAAACTAATCAAAAATTTTACAAATAGCTATTTTAGAACTACAAACGTATCTTTATTAAAAAAAACCACATGCCATTATTTTCTCAAAGATTAGGGCTTAAACCTATTAAAGTAGAAATTCAAAGAGAACGAGCTGATTCTGAATTAAGAAACGAGCTTTGGAATGCCATATATATTACATATTTCCATAACCAAACTAGTAAACTTATAATGAATTTGAGTTCTTCTAAAAGTATCTTGTTACAGAAAATTTGGATATATTACTTTAAACAAGCTTTCGATGAATTGCCTAACTACGTTTATGAAATAACAGAACGTATAAAAAATGAAATGCTAAGGAAGATGTGGCATGATCTTTTTGACATTTTAGAATTTATCCCTGATAACTATAACGAGGAAAATGAAAAAAGTGACGAAAGTGCTATAAACAAAAAATTTTATGCTTGGGCAAATAAAATATTAGAAAGACATCTTTCTGCTTATAGGTTCGTAAATGGACTATTAACTGAAATTACGTCAAGCGAAGAAATTGATGTTATTGAACACGCTGTAAATAATATAAAATTTCTTCCTCCTGTATTACATCTCCGAAGAGCACTTGAACTTTTTTCAGATCGTTCTAATCCTGATTACAGAAACTCCATTAAAGAATCAATTTCTGCAATTGAATCCTTCTGCAAAACAATAACAGAAGATAGTAAAGCCACCTTAGGAAAAGCTTTAGCCGTAATTGAAAAAAAGCACGAATTACACGCATCACTTAAGTCCGCATTCAACGCATTGTACGGATATACATCAGATGCACAGGGCATCAGACATGCGTTGATGGACGAATCGGAACTTAGACAAGAAGACGCAAAATTTATGTTGGTAACATGTAGTGCATTTATAAATTACTTATCAACCAAGACTAACAATGATTAATACCGATTCGTTTTAAATCTATAAAAAGGGTAAATGCATAATTAATGTTAACTCTATTATTATATGCCCCTCTTCTGAATATAAAGTAGCCCGGTACCGTCATCTTTCTAAATAGTTACACATTGTAAGCGGGGCTTCTATTAAATAGCACCCGCTTATTTGGGGTGGTGTGGTAGATGTCTTTATTTAGTTAGCCAAACAAACAACATCGCCAGCAATGCCGGCATCGCCTGCATAAAAAATATCTTTTTTGATGCGGTAAGCGCACCAAAAATTCCTGCAACCGCTACACATCCTAAAAAAAACAAGCGAATGTTAATGGCCCATTCCGCATCATCAATAAAAAACGACCACACTAACCCTGCAACCAGGAAGCCATTGTAAAGGCCTTGGTTAGCCGCCAGCCCCTTGGTGGGTTTAAATAATTCCTGCGGCAACGATGTTGAAAATACCCTTTTACCCGCGGTTTCCCAGGCAAACATTTCCATCCATAAAATATAACAATGCTCTATTGCTACAAACACGGTCAGCACAATTGATATAGTAACCATTGTAATTGTTTTAATGTTCCGGCTCTACTTATAAGCATTGAATTTAAGCTTTTATTTTGACGGGTCGCCTGAATGTCTCTTTATTTTAAAATTTCATTCCAACCTATATATTTGCACTCCCTTCGGGATGTAGCGTAGCCCGGTATCGCGCCAGCATGGGGTGCTGGAGGTCGGAGGTTCGAATCCTCTCATCCCGACTTGACAGGACAAAATGGATTTATTTCCATTTTGTCCTTTTTTATTTCCGCTTAACTCGTTGTTTATTTGGTAAATAAGTCTTGCCGCTTCGTTCACTCTGCCGGTTCGAAGTGAATTTTTTTCAAAATTGAATTTTTCGGGGAACATCGAACCAATGATTTGGCGCTTTTCTTCAATAGTGCCTGTTTCGTATGCACAATCAATTTTTAATAACTTATCTATCCCCTGATTTAACAAGTCGGCAATATTGATTTGATCGTCTTTCTGTGCGTTTAATTTTACTTCTAATTTTTCCAAAGCTGCTGTGTAATCACTTTTCATTATCCGGAAGTCTTCCGGTTCAATCTGACGTGAGGCCAGCAGGTCTCGGATATAGGCTAATTTGCTTTCAATATCTTTAATCTGTATAAGCAATTGTTTGCGGTCGTCCTGCAGGTGCGCTGTCTGGCTTTGCCATGCTTCCTGAATAATTATTTTATAAAGGGTAGTCATTTCAGAGCGTGGGATGTACTTGCGTAGTTCCTGTAAAAACTGATCATTAACTCCTTCTGCCCGATGACGGAAGCGGCAACCCATAAAGCAGTGATAATATGCGTAGGTATTGCTGCGCCCCCTGGATATGCTTCCTGTAAGGATTTTGCCGCATTCTGGGCAGACTAAGAAGCCGCGTAGCGGTAAACTAGTCACTGATGCTACTTTTAGTTTATAAGGGCTTCTTTTGCGGCCGTCCAGAACATCCTGTACCTGATAATATAAATCCTCTGTTATAAGTGGTTCATGTGAGGCTTTTAGCAAACGGCTTTCTTCATCGCGATATTTAGGAAGAAATATCTTTCCGCAATAGACAGGGTTGCGGATAGCAAACCAGAAAAGGCTTTTTGTGCCTTTAAACCCTTTTTGCCGGGCTAATTTGTACACCTGCTCCGTGTTATACAGACCCTTTGCAATCTCATCAAATGCCCAGCGCATAATGCCTGCCTGTGGCTCATACGGCGCTATATACTTCCTGCCATTATCATCTGTTCTGTTTTTATAGCCGACGGGTGCAAGTCCCATGTACCTTCCTTCTTTTCGCGCCCTGCGCATACCGGTAATTACATTAAGTGCACGCCGGTCATTTTCCACCTCTGGTGCCGCCAAATAAAAGGCAAGCATCATTTTATTTTCAGGAATCGACAAATCCAGCGGCTGTTCGATAGCCTGTGGCTCAACCCCGAGTTTCCTTAATGTATTAATCATCTGGTAGGCATCGCCCGCATTGCGACTGAACCTGTCCCACTTAAGAAATAATACCAGATCAGTTTTGCCTTTATGTTTTTTAAGCTCCAGAAGGTATTTTTTCCATTCAGGGCGGTTAAAGGTTTTTGCTGAGTGATCTTCAAATATTATCATCCGGATGGTGATTTTGTTAATTTCACAATACCGGCGTAGCAGCTCTTCCTGCCCGCGTTGCGAATATCCCTTGTCTGCCTGTTCATCGGTTGAAACACGGATATATAAGTCTGCTATTTTCATATTTAGAAATTTAAAGAAATACTTTCAAAAGCCGTTGGGAGGAAAGGGCTTTTTTAAATAATTTACCACTAATATGCCGGCCAGTAAACGCATAAATTCAAGTATTAAAGCTGCTTGATCGACAGTAACCTCTATGCCGCTTTTGCGCAGCAGTTCCATAGCCTGTTCAGGCTTTAGCTTTTCCATAATGAACCCTCCACTTATCTTTCTCACTATATCCCTCTCACGGGGATCACAAAAGCTAATATACAAAATGTTTTAATGATTTAGATAAATATCAAAACATTTTTTTTAAATTTGAATATTTCATCGGCTTTAAAAAATGACCTAACCAAACATTAATAAATTTGTTACATCAGGTGAAGATGGTTGAAGACAAGAAAAAATATAAGATCAGTTACAAAACTTACTTTAATGATCGTTTAAAGGAAGTGCATTTTCATGGGGTTTATACTTATCCTTTGTACATCCAGGTAACGTTTGAACGTAAATCCATTTTTTTTAAAAGCTATTATTTTGAGCTTTTCTCAAGAGCTCGTTATCTTGTAACAGCTGCTAATATTAAAAAGGGGCCTTCAGTAAAAGATATAGCTGATAAAGAAATGGAGCTTATCGGAGCTCTTGTGAAGAAACATGAAAATGATTTTTCACTGGATGTTTTCAAAAAAGAATATAATTTTTATAGCACTGATCTGTTGGATATTAGCGAGGCGGGATTTACTGAATACATCGCCATATTTTTTCAAGATGAAGGGATGCCATCGCTGGGCAGTACTTTGTATCTGGGAGTTAAATACAACAGGGTAACTGATTTATTAAGAGATATTAAAAGAGCGTTCGATAAAAAACTTTACGATAAGTTTTTAGAAAACTCACGTTACTATGCGCCTCCATATTTACATCTGTACGGTTTTGCTAAACAGCGAAAATCAAAGCTTACCTGCCTCTCCGTCATGGAGTGGGAAAAAGAAGAAACAAAGACAACTTTTGACAGCTACCTGGATGCTTATCACAAAGATGAACACAAGGGCATTATTTATGATGGTGTTAAACGCTTAATTAATCAACTTGCACAAAGAGAAAATGGGTGATTCGTGTAGTACTTCTTTCTTCACCAGCAAAACGTAAATCTGTTACAGTTAATTTGATTAATACGCACGGCCTATATTGAGTTCCTGACAATACAGGAGTAACTAATTTATATTTATACTGGTATAGTATGTTCAAAGCTTTCTGTAGCTCGGCGCTTATTAAAGCACTTTACTCAACACTATTATAGCTCATTGAGCAGTTTTCTACAATAATGATATTGGAGTTTAATTGGTAAGTTGAGAATAAGATACTTTTTATCCTCCCAACTCAAATGAGTTATTATGTTTTATTTACTTGCAGTTTCATTTACAATTATGTGCACATAGGAATATAGATTATCTTCTTGGCCGTTCTTAATTCTTTTTATCACTTTTACGACCGGCCAACTTATTAAACCATTATCAGATAATAACCCAATACTGACTTCACCCTTTTCATCAGAGTCGTCAGTTATCCATGTGGTAGAAGGAGTGTTTTTTATAATAGTTTCGCCAACATAACTACCTAGTGCAAAAATCTTACCGCCTAGGTTATTGGAAAACAATCCATTTTTTTTCGGAATGCCTTCAATGAATTGCTCGTCAATCAACGTATCTATCAATTTTATACTGTCAACTGAATAATCTAATTTTTTTTTAAGTTCGTTTAAAGCTCTTATTAACCATTCCGAAGAACTTTTAATATCCTTTTGCAATGTCGCCATGCTGTTGATTTATTATTCACAAAGACTTAAGGTTTTTTCTAGTGCGTCAGAAATGACATCTATCGTTGCACCTGACGAAATTTCTATCTTTTGCTTTGGAAGGTAACGAAAACCACCTTTAATTCCACCATTTATTGAAGGAATGAAAATAAATTTATTGTCTTTCTCGTAAATCATGCAGTGGATAGATTGCAAATATAAATCTTCATGTCGTTTTAGATCTATGGCTTTGAGGAAACTTTCCATTGAATGATCGGTTGATTCAGCTACGTTTACTTTACTGCAATTCATTGCTATAATCACTTTATTTGCTAGCTCTTCCATCGCGACATCTTTGTCCATTTTAATGTATGGTTCAGAAGCAACGCCAAAGCCTGTAGTTGTTGTAGACTGACTATGTACTAAATAATAAGTCTTGAAAACGTATACAGAAGCTCGTTTCATTCTATTTTACGAATTGAAGATTCAACTGAATGTTATGATCATTAGCATATTTCATCGCTTCTCCTATTTGCTCCCATTGTTGAAGAGTAGCTTTACCCGGCTGTATTGCGACCTGTAATGCTTTACTTGTGAAATCAACCCCTTCAGTTATGGTCTTATTTCCCCAAGAGGCACCTTCAAAATTATCTAATTTATTTATGTAGCCTTTCAAAGTATTAAATAAATTTTTCCCTTGTAAGTAGCTCGAGGCCGTCAGATCAATGCTCTTAATACTTGTAGCAACGCCATTAACCAGTTTATCAATAATTGGAAAAGATTTTGGGAGGTTACCACCTAACATTTCCTCGATGGCAAACCCTCTTTTGGAAGGGGCTAATTCCCAAACGGAAGCCGTTTTTCCAGCTACTGCATTTTTCATTGGTGATAACGCCATTGCAATATCCGTAAAAACATGAAATGCCATAGCATATTCGGTAAATGATGCACTTCCAGAATTTCCATACTTTGAATAAAGACTCATCGCATAATTAACAGAAAATTCTATTGGCGATTGGGACATTATATGTTTAATACCTTGTATTACCTGTGAAGGATCGCGGGCTAAGTTTACACCGCCTTCTACAACATTTACTACAGCGCCTGTTATACCAGTTGCGGCTCCCATTACCTTAGCGGTAGCGCCATTAGGATTTTTAATTATATGTGCTGCAGTTTTTCCCGCTAGTTTGCCTAACAATCGAAAATCTATTCCTTCAGCACCGTCTAAATCTACGTTTTTAATCGGATCGTTTGAACAGTATTGATAGGGTGTTAACTCTAAAAACTTTTCAGCAATTGGATCGATCCGGAAAAATCTACCAACTTGTTGGTCATATTCTCGCATACCATAGTCATACCATTCCAATCCACTACCATCAGTAAACTCGTTACTTTGAATTTCTTTACTAAAAAGTTTAATCTTGTTCTGACTTCCCGCTCCTCTGCTACTTATGCCCGCCATCGTGAGCCCGAACGGATAATAATGATTCTCTTCTAAGAGCGACCCTCTCGTATGCACCACCTGTAGGTTATCAAAGAACACTTCCTCATTGCTCTCATTACTGCAGTAGATATAAAGATACCCATTCTTCGCCATCGCTATGTTCTGCAGATCGCTGTAGTGATCCTTAATATCATTCTGATCCCCCACACGGCTGAAACCGCCATCCACATACTGCAGCTGGTCATTGAACAGTATCCAGTTGATGTACGCTTTGGGCTTGCTGTCATCGCCCGTGTAATCATTGTCCTGGCCGGTCAGCAGGCCGCTGCCTAGTAACGATACAGGACTGCCATTGCCACTCATCAGGTCATCGGCTGCACCGTGCGGGTTGCTGTAGCCGCTGCCCACCACCGCTGTACCAAACAGGCCATAGATGATGTCTGATGCAGGGATGGGCGTATTGTTGTTGGGATCGTGCGCATCAAAATAATACGACTTGCCGTGGATGTCTATCTTATCGCCTGCCATTACCTTCAGCGTAATACCCAGTCCCGTAGCAGTAGTAGGGTTATCACCCTTCAGCCTGTACAACTTATCGCTCTGGCTGGTGGTAGCACTGTTGGGGTTGGGATTACTGATGCCATTGTTATTATCGTAGATGGGTATCCCCGTAGCATCCGACTGATCAAGGATATTATCAGGATCGATGGTATAGTAACCCTTTTCCACATAAGCAGCATCAGTATTGGTATTGATATCTCCTTCCAGCGTAGCTGCCGGGTAAATATCCTGCCGCTGCTCTTCAGTAATGAGGCTTCGGATATTGCCCAGGTGATCTTTGAGCATGTAATCGAACGCATAATTCATTACCAGGCCGTTCTCATCCAGCATCTCTCTTATCCTGCCCTCTTCATGACTGATGTGCAGCAGCTTGATAGGGCTATAGGTCACCGTGCTGGTAATACCGTCATGGAACTCGATGATCTCATAGACCATACCCGCCATGTAGTAGGTATGCGTCAGCTTCATATCACTACCTTGGTTAAGCACCTCTACTACCACTTTCTTTAGTTTGTTACCAGTAGCATCGTATACATAAGCAATATTCCCTTTGAGCGTAGTGATGAACGATGGCAGGTTGAGGTGGTTATAGGTAATGCCGGTGATACCCTTGTTCTCATCCGTTACCATATTGCCGTTACCATCGTAAGTGTAATCAGTGATACCGGCCGGATTAGTGGGTATAGTTGTCCCCGGTACATAGCTGTTCTTAGCTGTAAGCTGCGGATGGCTGCTGGCTGTGCGGAAGTCGCCCAGAGTGGTATTGGGGTCGTTCTGTTTGTCTATCACATTCTGCAGCTTGTTACTGTTAGACTGGTAGGTATAGTAAAGATCGTCTATAACATTACTTACGCCTCCCTTCATCCCATACTGTTGCATCCGCTTAATGTTACCATTGCCATCATAAGCCGTAGTGGGGTCAATTCCATCCCCCATCTGCATGCTGAAGTTCACTTTTGTGCTCGTAGCCCAGTTCGTACCGTTGTACTGTATAAAGTCCCCCTTCATCAGCCTGTTGGCAGCATCATACGCAAAGCCATAGGCTCTTTGCTCCTTATCTCCCTCGCTACGCCATTTAATCCCCGCGATATTGCCGTTCAGCTGGCTTTGGGTAAAACCCCGGTCATAGCTCAGCTCCATCCCGAAATAACGGTCCCCCTGGCTGCCTGTAGCCCCTGCATAGTCCTTGTTGATGCCCGTGAGCCAGCCGCGGATATTGTAGTTGTAGTCTGCTGTAGCCAGCGGTGTACTGGTAGTATTGGGCTTTGTACCCAGCTGCTTTTGCTTTAATTGACCCAGCGCATCATAGCTCAGCTGCGAGATTGTCTTCTCTGTTCCACCGTTGATCTTCTTTTTGATGCCTGTCAACCTACCTGCATCGTCATAGCTGTGCTTGGTGAGCAGTTGCTTAATGCCAGCCGCAGGGTGCCACTGGTACTGGTGGGTCCTGAGCACCTTGCCGCTAAAGTCATACTGTGTGGTCATGTAATCATAGCCACCGTCGATGTTGGTAGCTTTTTTTTGTATGGGTCTTCCCTTGTCATCATAGAATGTTACAGTATAAAGCCAGATACTGGTCTCCAGTACTTTTACCTTACTGCCGGTTACCATACCTTTTACGGCACTGCTCTGTACCACCGCCTGTGCATAGTCGGGTGCCGTGTTAAAGCTGCTGATATAGTCTGCGCTGCCCGTATAGGCTGTGTTGAGCGTAGCACTGATACCGCTAATGCCCGATGGCACCCAGCTATAATCATCATAATAAGTCTGTGTCAGCAACTCCCAGCCGCTGCCGGGTTGGGTACTGACAGTAAAAGGGTAAGCCGACGAGGTATTGGCAGCCGTTGCATGTTGTGCAAAACTGTAGCTGTTCACTGTGCTGTTGTTCACGAGGCCTGTAGCCAGAGGACGGTTCAATACATCGTAAAGCGTCACCATCCATTTGCTTTGTAAACGCAGGTTGGCATCCTGCATCATCACCAGCCGGTCGCGCTGGTCATACACCATATACACTTCACCCGCACCCGGTACCTTCTTTACACTCATGCGACTGCGGTAGTCATAATCATAACGGAAACAGAGCTCACTCATCATAGTCAGCGCTGCAGTGGTACTGAGCACGGGCCAGTTGTTGGTTACCAGCCATTCAGTAGCCTTTGGCGGGAATACAAAACGTAGGCGGTTGAGGGCGTCATACAAGTAATATGTGCAAAGCCAGCCGGTGTGACTAGTTAAGACTGCAGCACTATTTTGGCTGACTTCTATTTTCTTTAATACTACAAGTCCAGATTTATCCTTATATTCTACCACTCTTTTTCCATTTTCATCCACAGTTATCAGCCTGTCCAACTGGCCTGCACCATAATAGTCAAGGCTCACCGGCTGGGTACCTGCACCCATGCCGATGGTCCAAATGATGACCTCAGGATAGGTGTTAAGTTCATAGTTTAAACTAGTCCCTTTATTGCTGCCCGCCCAGCTGTTGCCGGGGGCTAAAGTTTTAGTAGGCCGGTTCATGGGCGAAGGCTCAAACACCGTTTGCCCGTAGAATACCTGCTCACCCTGGCCGTATAAAGGATTGTTCGTGTTGGTATTGCTGTAAAAAGCCTGCTGGTCAGCAAACGGATCCGGTTTAAACGTTCCGGTGCCTGCGGTAGCCACATAAGGCAGGTATTTATAACCTTCCCTCCCAAACTCATCATACAGACTCATGGTCACCATATCGTAGCCGCCCGGCGCCATACCCTTTACTACCGTCTGCACCGGCCTGCCCAAACCATCAAAATATCCCGTAGCCTGCTTTACCTCCCGCACCGTGCGCGAGGTGGAGATCACATCCGCCTCGTTCTGTAATGGGATAGCTGGCTCCCAACTGCGGGTATAGTTCACCGGCATTCCGGTCATGTATGCACCCGGCGTGGGAGCGACCGTTACTGTGGGTGATGGTGCAGTAGCTGCATTGTTAGGCTTGATCTGCGATTTTGCTGATACAGCACCAAGTATAGTCAAGGCAGTCAATAAATAATTACGCATAGCTGTTTTGTTGAGCGGTTAAATAGTTGAGTTGGTTTACTGGTTGATGTGGCGGTGGATAGCATTCTGTATGACAGAGTCCAGCGGCGATACCCGGCTGTTGAACAGGCCGGTGATCTTCCCTGTCTCATCTATCAATATCTTCTGATAGTCTTTGGTGATCTTTACATCAGATACACCGTTGGCTGCAGTGTTAGCGAGCCAGCTATAGACAGGATAAAGGTTGTTTCCGCTCACATACGTAAGTGTAGCCACCGGGAAGCTCACCTGCACGCTATCGGTAAAATACTGCACCAGCTGCGCACTGTCTTTTGGCTCATGGCCAAAACTGTTGGAAGGGAAAGCAATGATCTGTAAGCTGTCATGATATTGGTTATACAGTTGCTGCAGCTCGGCAATCTGTTGCTTGTATGGGCTGCCGGTAGCAATGTTTACCAGCAGCATCTTTTTACCGCTGTAGCTGCTGAGGGAGACCGTATTGCCGTTCAGCGTCTGCACGCTGAAGCTGTATATGCTGATGATCGTTGTGATCAAAATACTCAGTAAATAGTTCATATCAGTTTGTTGTTGATTAGTCTTCGAATATTAAACAGGGCATCGCATTCATCTCAGTATAGCTGCCCACGAGTGTATTATCGCTGAAGTGGTAAGAATAAGTGCATTCCCATGCATTAGGACCGGTCTGCACAGAAGCCGTGTAGTATTTTACACCGGTCTCGCACACGCCATTGATGCACTTTTGATTGGGACCCCAGCAACTGGCAGGGCTGCACATATCGGGCGCAGGGCCGTTGGTAACAATGGTCTCCGTGCAGTCCGTCTGCTGCCCCAGGTAGTTATAGCAAAGCTTCTTCAGAATATTGTTGTCCTTATCGCGCACCAGCTTCAGCCGGTTATAACTGTCATATTCATAATACATGGTCTTACCGGTGGGGTCTGTCTCGCTGGTAGTGCCCACCTGAGGTGCATAAGTGTAAGTGCTTACCAGTGTACTGCCGGTAAGGTAAGTGCGCAGCTTGTTCAGCTCGGTACGCAGGGCATTGTCACCGGCCGGGTTATCCAGCACATTCAGGTCAATACCGCTCGTGCTGATGGCATTGGCATAGGTGCTGCCGGCTATTTTGGCTACCGGGTAGGTCTTGTGGTAACCATAAATAAAGGCCACCGGCACACCGTCTTTCGCAGTGTACTGTAATAGGTTGCCTTTATCATCATAGGCATCAAAAGTGAGTTCCGTTTCAGGAGTGCTGCCCTGTATAGAGCGTTGCAGGGTGGCGGGTGCAATCAGTGTATTGCTGTTGTACAACCCGTAGTTCGTAAGTGTGCGCAGCAGCGTACCGTTGGTCTGCTCCGGCGGTACGGCTGATTTGCTTTCCACGGGGTAGTTTAGCATATTTTTCGGGAACATATCACTGTACAGCGGGTTGGTCACATCCGAAGCGTAATAGGTCGTGTATTTACGGTCTTCTCCTGTGCTGGTAGTGGTACTTACAGTACGCAGGTAATGCTGTCCGTTATATTCTTTTGCTGTTGTTACCGTTTTCTGTATGCCGTTCTCAAAAGTCTTTAGGGTATTAGATGCCTCCTCTGCATAAGTCACATGCATAAAATACTGCTCTGCCACATAATAGGTACAGTTATAATAAATGGCACTGGAAATAGTGCCTGCTTTCAGGTTCCGGTTATCCACCTGGCTGATCAGGCTGTTATCTGTTTTACTATAGGTAATTGTTTGCTCAGATTTTATGGCACCATATTTATCTTTCACTACCTGTTTAGTAAGTAGTCCGCTGAAGTTCGGTATGTCCTGCACCGGTGCATAAGGATAGTTTCCATTGCCACCTGCAGCCATAACTACCGGATCAAAATCTCTTTCCGTTACAGCACCGTCTATTTCCTGCTCTGTAACGTGTGTATAAACCAAGGGCGAACCATCCAAAAAGGTCATTGTTTGTGTTGGATTGCTGGTATTATTGATATGCTTTGTATGATAAAAAACCGCGTCTGCATAAGTAAGATCTGTTTCATCAAGACCAGTCCGATGGTATTGATAGTTATTTACTCTTGTAAGTGTTGCAGATGAATTCCCATTAGCTAAATTATAGCTGTATTGTTTGGCGACCGTTCTGCCGCCACCATCGTTGGCTGTGATCTTCTTTACCCGGAGGCCGCCTGCCAACTTATCCTGTAAAGGAATATGATAGGTGGCGATGGCTGTTGCCTGGAAAGGATAGGAATAACCGCAAAGAATGGTTGTGTCGTAATTAAACCTGACCTTGTATGTTTTACCAAGAGGCAGATCCAACTCTCTTTTAGCGCCATTGAGCATCTCGCCATAAGGCACACTTACGGTTATATTTACCGACAAGTCTGTGCTATACACATCTATACTGGCATTTTGTACATCCTGCTGGTTCTCAAAACAGGGCTGTGGTGCATTGGGATCAGGCACAGGTCTGGGACCGTATTCCTGCGCTTTAAATAAGAAATCGATTTTGCTGGCAACTCTTCCCGGCAGAGAAATATTATAAGAATTGCCAAATTCGTACGACTGCCATGCAAGTGAGTTACTGGTCTTTTTATCCACGTAATAATTCAATGAAGAAAAGGCACGGTTACACTCATATTCAAAGCTGGTAAAGCCGCCGGTAGGGTAGGTAATTTTCTCCAGCACTCCTGCTTTTACATATATAGAGTCTGGAGCGCGGTTACCCCCTTCTACCCATCTGCCATAAGTTGTATCAATAAAATATTCTTCATCTTCCAGTTGAAACTCCGGGACTTTCCATGCGTTGTTTCTCGCCGGGTCAACATTGTATCCCCAAAGATCAAGATTGTTGGAATAACGGGGATTCAGTGGCAGGGAGTTATAGGTGAAAGTTGTTGGTTTTGATAATAGGCCGTCCTTCGATAACTCGGTTACATTATCCAGTCGGAGCCTTTTACTGTAATCATTACCGGATCCATAAGCTAAAGGAAAATTTGGTACGTTACCTGATGCAATGAAATAAGAATAATTAAGACTAAATTTTTTTACTGTCGCATTATTATAATCTTTCACTGTTATGCCCGATAATGCTTTTGTACCTGTATAGTCATCGCGGCTAAAATTATGCTCAAATTGAACAGTACTTCCATCAGGAAAAGAAACACTTACAGGAACGGGATTCAGACTGCTGATAACTTGGTGGCTGTATATATAACTTTCCCGCTTTCTATGAGGAATTACCTGCTGAATCGACTTGGCTGCTTCTGTAATCTGGTAAACTTGGCTTTCACTAAAGCCGCCTTCATACTTGACAGGATTAGTACTTAGCTGGCTATTTGTGTATTGTATTGTTATAGAATCTTTCGTATTGGGATCCAGGATTTTGGTCAGTAGCCAGCCGCAGGTTCCCTGTGTATTGGCGCCCGAACCGGATAATGCAGGTGTTTCAGAAAATGATTGGGATGCCTGCTCCTCTCTAAAATCAAAAGTGTACACCAGTCCTTTGTCGTCTGTAATGATAAATGCACTGAGACTACCCGACGGCTGTCCTCCTGAATAGGCAGCATATAATGGCTGGATCTTTACATTCGTCAGTTCCAGCGGAATAATATTCTTCTGCTTATCAAAGATAAACCGGCCTGAACCACCACTGCAACTAAAGCTAAAAATATCCTGTTCACCGTCCAGCCACCCTTCTACGAGTTGTTTTACTGTATCAGAATAAGGTACATTATATTGTGTAATAGCAACCAGCGGCGAAAAGCTTTGCTGGTCCAACACTTGAGAACTGGTAAAATGATACCCTCCGGTATATCCCGTAAGAGCAATCTGCGGCAATACCGGCATATACATAAACCCATGTGCAGGATCATCATCCGGTAGCCCGCGGATAGTGCGTGATACTCTACCCAAGCCAGTCAAAGCCCAGCCCAGTCCTGTGCTGGGAGCCATGTCTTCCACTTTGTTACCACCTGCATGGTAGCTTAAACCCAGGCTAAACTCCAGCTTACCCCGCTTCCATGACCAGAAGGGATAAGAAATATTGGGCACACCGGTAGAATAGTTCACCGGCACCACACCAAATTTTTCAATGGCTGCAGCCTCCGGTGTTGGCGGGATGATCTTAGGGATCTCTGTATTCAGGTTTGGTCCGTAAGGCTGCGCATGCAGCAGCTGCACACATGGCAACAGCAACAAAGCCAGCAAGACTTTCAGCAGTAGTACAGTTGTTTTCTTCATACCTGTCCTGGTTTATCTTAATTGTTAGTTTATTTTTAGTTGAATGATTGCCTTATCGGTGTCCGTTTATTCATGTTCGTTTTTCACATTTCACTTTTCACATTTTTGCCTTTTGACATTTTTGCCTTTTGACTTTACAATCCCCATCCCACCCTGAACCTGAATGCAGGCCCCGGTAGTGTCTGGCTGTTGTGTAATAAGTCATAGAAGAAAGAGGTCTTTAGCTCCTTCTTCCCTTTAATCTTCGTCTTTTTCGTGATACCAATCAGCCCGCTTTTCTGCCAGGCATCGAGGTTCTTTAGTGTGGCCTGCAGGTCACTCATCCGCTGGTTGTAGTTCAGCTCATACCCTCCGCTCATCCAGATGCTACCCTTCAGCTTCATATCGAGGTAAGTCCGGAATCCGATGCCCTCATGGGTAAGCTTAATGTGGCTCAACGGCTGGCCCCAGCCCAAGCGGTACGCAACTCCGATTCCAACAACAGAAGCACCGGATATTTTATAACCTATGTTTAGTCCTATATCTGTAATACTGGGCAGCCATCGGTTACTTTTCTGGCTCTGCAGGTTAACGCCGTATTCCAGCCTTTTCCAGAAGCTTTTGGTTTTCTCGGGGTTCGGCTTAAAGTCGGGCATGTCTGCCGCATCGGCTGAGTTAGAGATGCCCAGTTTACTGGCTTTGTCTTTTAAGGTATTCAGTTGGGCTTGTGCGGCCTGCATCTGCTGGTTTAAATACTGTTGCGGGTTCATCATATTCCCCAATCCCTGGTTACCGTTCCCCGATCCTGTATTGGGCATACTTCCCAAGCGCTGCTGCAATTGCTGGGTCACCGATGCCCTTGTCTGCAATCCTGCCAGGCTCGCTGGCGTTCCATAGTTCTCCGGTACACCAAACAGCTTTGCCAGCACACTGTTCTTTTTAATAAAGTTCTTGTACAGCTTGCTGTTCCGCAGCATAGCCATTGCCTTTGCCTCCAGCTTCTTGCGGTCTTTGAGCAATGCTTTGTATTCGTTCAGCTGCTGGTTGTAGTAATAGACTTGTTTGTTATAGCCTTCTAATTGTTTCACCATACCCAGCTCTTTCAACTTGCCGGTGAGTTGCTGTTTCCGCTCGTTAAGTTGTTGCTTAATGGTATTACTGATCTGAAGTTTGCTTTCGTATTGCTGCAGCAGTTGCCTGGCTTCTGCCAGTTGCTTGGGGTCGGCCTTGCCTTCCAGGTAGCGCAGCGTGGTCCTGAGCGTATCTAATGCAGGAATGTATTCTTTCAGTTGCTGTGTGGTATCATTGCCTTTGAGCTGCTGCTCCCATTTATCGTAAGTAGCGGTGCTGTTATTAAAGAGTTGTTTTGCAGCGGTTGTGTCTTTCTTGCTGACTTCTTTCTGTAATTTCTGCTCCTGCTTCCTGATCCCTTTCAGCCATTTTGCGAGTCCCTTGCCCGTTGACTTGTCCAGGCCCGCAAGTCTTGACTGCACACTATGCACAAAGCCATCAATGTCCTTTGTAGAAAGTGCGGTATCGGCCGGGTCTTGTGCTTGTAAGCATTGTGCTAACAAAAGCAGTGTTAGAAAAAGGAAAGGTCGCAATTCGGTTTGGTCAACACCTGTTTTGGTTGTAAAGTGTTGTTCAGCGAAAGTAGAATGGTTTGTTTCACCAACAAATTAAATTTTTTCTGTTGTTTAAAATCAGTTGTATTCCAATGGATAGTTTTTTATAAAATATCATACACTGTGCTCAATATCATTAAATTATCACCTATATTAAAAAATACAATCCTTGAAACATACTTATAAAAAATATTTGTTTTACACACTTCTGGGTAGAAGAAGGGTTCATTTATAAGCCTTGACAATATTATACATGATTTAAAGAAATGTTCCGGTAAAAACTTGTCTTTCAGGCTGAATTAGTCAATATCCAAAATATAAAAGTGACCTGTTTTAACTCTGTATATTAGTCGTTGCTGACCGGTATTGTGAACCGTTTATTCTTCGACTTTTACAAATTTCCAGTTGAATCCGCCGCAATATCGCGAGGCACCGTGTAAGGCTCCGGATAGTGTTGCATTATTAACTCCGATTGAAACGGCAGCAGCTTTTACGCTTTCAAAATTTCTTATAAACCTGCCATCCTTTGTGTATTGTGCAACTGCTTTTTTCTTCCGGATGCTTCGTAATGATTCCCCTGTAAGAACTCCTGAAGTATCTATCCTTGCACCTCCATGTCCTTCGCGCCACAGGTAGCCCAAGGCGCTTGCTCTTTTACCCTTGATACAGTTGGTAAGATCGGATCTGTTTACACCCGTTGCGGCGCTGGCATCTTTTAAGGTAGGAAATATAGCAAGCCTTTTGCCATTCATGTTGTACTGTGTCACTGGTTTACCCATCAGCAGCTTGTACCGTTCCCTTTTATGCTGTAGTTTTTTTGCAAAGTCAATATTCTTTTCTGCACCGTACCGCCACGCGAACCCGCCAGCGGTCAGTTCATAACCGGCTGCAATTTGCCGGATACGCGATTCGCTGATTCCTTTATCAATAGCAGCTTCACCGGCTGAACGATATGTTTTTAACAGTCTGCCTTGCGTGTCATAACAACTTATTTTCTTTGTTCTTTTGGCTGTGGCCTCATTTCTTTTTTTAATTGTTTCCTCGGCATGACTACTGGCAAGAAAATTATTGTTTCGGCCTCTTTGGTGCATCCGCTTGTGGACAAAGCTTTGATCGGCAAGCAGTAGGTTTGATAGACGTAAATCCAGCGTATCACCGTTTTTACAAATGACCAGTTTATGCTTTTCTATTTCTGTGATAGGTGCTATGAAGCTATGATATAAAAGCCTGGCCAGCAGAAAACAGTGCGAACTGACTTTATAGCGCAGGTTTATTACGGGATACGCGTAGTAATCACCGACTGCATGGTTATACGCAATGTTTAATGCTGGTCTAAGACAGCGTGCAGGATGGTGCCTTAACCTGCCGTCACTGAAAAGCTGCTCATAGTCATTATGCCAGACCCTTCCTTTATTGGATATGAAAAAAATGTCATCCATACCTTCAATGACAGCCCATTTTTCGCCTTTCAGATTCGTCAGCCTTTGATCAACAAAAGGATACTTAAGGGCATTCAATCCTTGAATAATTTTTTTTGAGGACAACATGGCGTTGGGTTTCTGAGTGTGCAATTTCATTTCATCTAAGATAAACCCTATACATCAACAGAAATTCAGATTATTAGGTGAACCTAAAACTATCCGAGGGAGATAAAGACGAAAACTTTAATTTGCCGCCGATAAAGATATTACTGTAGCGGTTTACTTGGTCCCTGGCAGAAACTTAGGAACTTTCAAAAACAGGAGGACATGAGTGAAATACGCTCGCGTTAACGCGCGGGTGCACTTATTCCTGTAGGTTTCCTAAGACCTCTGCCAGATAAGCTGCCCCGCGTCTTTTTTTGCAGCACAGGTGACCCGCGCAATACCCTGCTAAACCTGGCCTATGCAACCTGATGAACATTTCGACGGTTTTCCCTTCAAAGCGGAAGAAGTCAAAAGGTACATTGCAGTTAAGGGACTTGTTTCTATGCTGCTGACCAACGGCTCTTTTTTTCACTATGAACCGGCTGACGAAACGGCTTTTCTTAACTGGCTAAAATACCACCGGGTCGAAGACCTGCGAAAAAATTACCCTGATGAAAAGTAGAAAAGAAAATGATTTATCGGGTATTCTGATATTCTTTCTGCTCCTGGAGTACGCTTTTCTGATAAGCTTTTTCCATTGACTTTTTAACTGCTTTATTGCTGCTATCATACAAATATCCCCATGCGTTGCGGAGACGTTCCTGCCGCAACAATTCTATCCTGACGGCTTGCTGCCTTTCAGTGGAGTGTATAGCCCATTTATAAAGGTTGTTGATACAAAGCATTACTGTCAGCCATACCAGCCATCGGCTGAATACGATTTTGTAAAATAGCTTTGCATCCTGTTCAGGGAACAGCAGGATCTGTATTTTTTTGCTCTCCTGTTTTCGTTCTTCCTGCTCTGGCTTTTGTAAGCCAGCAACAGCCTGTGTAATGGCGCTTTGAACGCTTTTAATGATTGCTGCATTATCAGTAGTTGGCTGCTGAACGCCTGCAGAATTTTCCGATTTTTCAAGCTTGGTTGTCAGCCCGTTTATCACAGTTACCAGGTCACTGATTACCTGGTTATGTTGTTGCTGCTCGCGCGTAAAGTCTTCCAGCACGATCTCCAGCACTTCTTTTTTAATTGTTCTTTTTGTTTGATCTGGTTCCATAGTTTTCTGTTTGGATTTAATGACCGAGGTATTTTCTCTTTTTCTTTTTCTTCATTGCGCGTTGCAGGTCGTAATTGTAGTTCCCATCATCCTGCTCCGGTTTGAGCAGTATTTCCAGTAACCGCTCGAGATGGTGCTGTGAAGCAGACTTTATTTCCTGCAAGGGTTGCCCTGTACTTCTATCAGGTGCATATATCCGCCCGTCAGAAATAGTGACAGGTACATTTGCAGGCAATTGTTGGGTCGTCTTTACTTTGGATAGTTCTTGCTGCAACGCAAGGATCTTTTCAATTTTCGCCAACGAAAAACCTACCTCGCTGCCTTTTACTTTAACTTTTTTGTCGTCCATAAATGATATGCCTCTTCCTTTGATGAGCTGATAACCGCATGCTTTCATCCGTTGCTCAAAGTCTGCGTAGCTGTTTACTCCTGATAGGATATGGCTGATATCTTGGCGCAATTTTTCTTTGCGTTTATCGTGGCGTGGTAAGCTGCGTTGCTCCGCCGGTAAAAATGCCCGGGGGCTTAATACTTTCTGAAGGCTGTACCGGTTTTCCATCCTGCGGCAGAATGCAGCCATGCGCCGGTAATTATTGCTGTCTGATACAGCCCTGCCATCAAAGCCCACCCGGTTGGCAGCAATATGAATGTGCTGCTCTTTTGTGTCCTTGTGTAATACGCAGATATACTGGTGGTCAGCTATACCGAATTCTGCCGCACAAGCCTGACCGATCTCGGCGAGTTGTGCACGGTTTAATTGTTCGCCTGGTGCCAACCGCAGCGATAAATGTAAGACTGGTTTTTCCACCCTGCGGCTGAGTTTCTGTACGTCATTGAACTGTTTGGTGAGCTCATTTTTATCACCAAAACAGCGGTTATATTCCAGTACTTCCGCGCGGCCCCGATGCTTTACCCCATCCTGTAAAGACAACGACTTTTTCTGTTCCTCCGACAACTCTTTTTTATCTTCCAGTACGTAACGAATGAGATGATAAAAGGATGCGCCGATTGATACATGGCCTATCATTGCAGGAAGGTTTTAATATCCATTGCCAGCGCCTGAAGCTGACCTGATTGCAGCTTTAGCTCCGCCCGCTCGATGACACTTAGCTCATCAATACCATTACGTTTTTTTGCAAGCTGATTCAAGTTTGCTGCAAGGTGATTGAGCGTTGCTGTGAAGTTTAAAATTTCCTGCGGAAACGCTTTTTTGCGTATGTCAATCTTTCCTCCTAGTGCCATCTCGCGGAGATATTCAGAGATCGACAGGCCGACACTTTTTGCTTTTTCGACTATCAATTGCCGTTCAGCGGCGGAGCATTTAAGCGCTAAAAAAATGTTCCGCTTGACCTCCTTTTTTGGACGCCCGCCCTTATTCTTAAAAATAGTTTCCTGCTGCTCCATATCTTTCTCACTTTACTTTTTGAATGCGATAGCATGAAAAAAATCTACCTAATCCGCCCTAAGGCGGATTAGGGCCAGCGTTTTGGTTAAACCAAAACATAGCTGGCTACCTGAACTCTAAAAACTCCTCCTAACTCCGAGGCCCTTTTTCAAGCGTGGCGGCTGCCTTTTAAGCCACTCGTTCAAATCCTTTAAACCGTCATAGACTGCGCTTAAATCTTTGTACTTTTTGTTGTCATTTACCACTAACTGCTGTGTAGCTTTTATACCACTGTTATCATTGTCCAGGTACAGAAAAACCTGCGCGTGTTTATCCATTAACGGCTTTGCTCTCTCTAAGAAAGCAAGGCTGTTTAACACCAGAAAATTTGTCAGTGGAAGCGTCTTTGAAGCGTTTATTTCAAGCAAAGAGAGGTAATTAAAAAATCCTTCAAATACCGTCAGGGATGTTGCTCCTTCATCAATAAAACTGATGTCCTTTGGAGAACTGCTACCCTTGAAATGAGCATTTCTCAACTCATATCCACCCGCGTTATTGGGGAAGCCAATAGCGGTATTTTTCCTGCCGTATAATTGAAAATCCACCTCCTTGCAATAACGGCCGCAGACGGCCAGCGATATGTATCTTTCTGCCGCATACCGAATTAAATCCGGTTGCTGGATAGGTCGTGTTTTCAGGATAAGAATACGGCTATCTGTACTGTTTTCAGCTTCTGAAAGGAAGCTTTTTTCTGCCGGTAAGATTGCTTTATTTTGGTGCTGGTGAAAAGAGAAATCATTAACCTGCGTAGTAAGTTTTTGTAGCAATTGCGAGACAGTACAATTGTAATAGGTAATACCAAAATTAATTAGATCGCCACCCTTACCGGTGCCGTGGTCGTACCACAAATTCTTAATTCTGTCAACCTTAAAGGAGGCTGTTTTCTCCTGGCGGAACGGGGAGCAGAACCAATAAGCCGGGTGTCTTACCCGCTGCGGCTCATGTCCAAGTAAGGACAGGTATAATACCATATCAAGTGCTTTCGCTTCATCACAATTTATTGTTTTCATCATCACCACATTTTTCGAGCACACACTATTCTTTGCTTATCAGAGCACCAGCTATCAATTACTAAGTTAATAAAATGTTTTGTTTATAAAAATTAATATCAAAACATTTTTTCATTTGGCTTTGAATTGGTCTTGAATTTTGGTATTTTTGAATACACCGTGTGAGCGGGTTAAAGTATAGAATTATGAATGCGCAAATAATCAAAAATCAGTCGGGCGTACCTGTTTCTGTTGTACTGGATTATAAGGACTGGCTGGAAATCGAACAGAAACTAAAACTGGAACCATCTGAATCAACCGAAAATTCCCTTGACTGGTATGGGCTTACAGAAACTACCAATGCGATTTTAAACGAGCTGATTGCCTATACAATCCGTGAGGAATTTAAAGAATCTCAAAAGCCTTTTCCCGATCAACTGCACCTGCAGAAAATAAACCTGCTCCTGCACGAAGTTCAGGCAATTAATAAAGAACCTGAGAATTTTAAGAGCTTAGGAAGGATGCAGGAGATCATTAATAAGTATGCACCAATTCTAAGAGAAATAGATGCCGCTGCATGAGTTTGATTGATGATTTTTATCTGAATAAGCTAAAAGAAAAGTTTGCGTTAACCGATAAAGCTTTTCAAAAACTTTTTCATGGTATTATCAAAGCGCATACGTTGGGTGTAACACCTGCTGAAGTTCCAACATTAATAATCATTGGTGCACAACCTGGAGCCGGGAAAACAGAATTACAGAAACACGCAGAACTAAAATTATCAAAAAATGCCGTTTTATGCAATGCAGATAACTTCCGCGATGTTCACCCGTTTTCTAAAGATATTAAGCAATTTCATCCGGATGACTATGCCTCTCTAACCGCAGAATATGCGCAAAGATGGAATGATGAACTTTGTAAATATTGCCTTGATCACAAGCTTAATTACATTCTTGAAACCACTTTCAGGTCAGGGGATCAGCTTAATGCTACTATTAGTCACGCAAAACAAAACGGTTATCAGGTAGATATTTTTCTGCTTGCTGTCCATGAGCGCTTGAGCCGTTTAGGAATACAGTATCGTTATGAGGAAGCGCTTGCCGCAACAGGCTTTGGCCGTAAGGTATCGTTGTATGATCATGATATTCGCTATATGTCAATACCATTTGCACTCAGGCGCGTACAGAATGCAGGTTTATATGATAACCTTGATATTTTTTGTCGGTCGGTAGTAGTCTCAGGAATAGATAATGTAGAAGGAGTAAACCTTGTTGCACATAATCCTGCAGACCCATTAAAAGTTTATCAAGAAGAACTGGTACGGGCTTGGCCGGATAAATTGAAGATTCACTTCGAGCAGCGCAGAAGCGAGGTGCTTACTATGATGACAAGCCGGAAAGCATCGGTAAAAGAAATAGAACAGTTTAAAAGAAGTGTTGGCCTGACGACTTCACTTGGTTTAAAAAGAAAAGGACCGAGGCTGTAAAAGTGCTGCTATAGATATTGCTATATAATTGCCATTTTTATTCACTAACCTCTCAGTTACCTCCAGTAAAAATTAGTTTTTACAAACCGCAGGGCTTAGGAGTTCAAGACCATGATCCTCCATGTAATCTTTGACGAGAAGCCATCGACTTCTGTAGCGATAAAGAGTGACATCGCTGTAAGAAAAATTGTTCTGAAGATAAGTGTAAGCCTTTGAGGTGACTTCATCATAATCAAAATTGTTTTGCATAATAATATAGTTAGTGTAAAACAGGCCTTATGACCTGCGATACAAAACAAAATATTATACGAATAAAATAATGAAAACGGTTACGTTAATTATTGATTAATAGACGGTATTTAAACCTGCTTCTCATATCATAAAGAAAACGTTTTATTGTGGAGTCAGCGGGCTTTCAAGCGTGTATCTGATACACAACTGTAAAGAAAGCAAGCAGCACTTAGGATTTAAAATTTATAGCTATAGCCCAACCTGAAAACCTGTGTTTCATAGTAATCGGTACTTATATACCGGAACCCGTTACCGCGAACCTCCTTCTTCAGATTAAGTGTGTTGGCAATATCCGTTGCGTTTAAAAACAATTCCCCTTTTCCTTTCTGAATTCCCTTCTTTACACCGATATCGATAGAGAAACGTGAAAATGTCTTACCCTGGGGCACCAGGTCCGGTGCCTGGTAAATTGCTGTAAGCTGGGCATCCAGAAGTTTCCCAAAATGAAATAGTCCGTTAAGTTTGACGTTTCCTGAAAATATATCTTCTTTGGACGCTGTAAATACATTCCCAACAGGATATTGATTTACTACCGTAAAGGAATCAATGATGTTTTGGTACCCATTGAGATTCAGGTTCAGGGTCATCCAGGGGCTTACCTTTTGAGAAACCATCAACTCCACACCACTATTATAGCTTTTACCCGCATTCTGAAAGATATTGTATATGATGTCGCTTCCGGGCACAACACTACCTATGCGGGTAATGGTTGCATCCATTCGCTTATGATATAGCGCAGAAAATAAATAACCTTCATTCCAGTTGGTTTTATAGCCGAATTCAAAGGTGTTCGTAAATTGGGGTTTCAATCCCGGATTGCCCACTTTAATGATTTCTGCGTCATCGTACTTTGGAAAGATCCTTATATCCACTTCATTGGGTCTGTCGACACGACGGTTATAGAACAGGGACAATTTGTTATTATCATTAAGCTTATAAGCCAGCCTGAGATTAGGGAAGGGCTGGGTATAATTATAACCACTGCTCTTATAAGTAGGATGATTGGGATTGACATAATAATCCAGGTTTACATATTCCACCCGTAAACCGGCTTCTACTTCGAACTTATTGCTCTCAAAAATATAATTGCCGTAAATAGCAGGGATTGTTTCTTTATAGTTCGCGTCACCGCCAGCGCTTGCATCCAGTGGTGAGTTAAGCCCCGGCTTGAATTGCATATTTACCGGTATTGTTCTTCTACGAAATTTCACTCCGGTTTCAAACCGGCCATACTTCAGCGGGTGTACATAATCCAGATTCAGATCTGCAACATGCTCGTCTGATAGTAATTTAAAAGAATCAAGGCCGGTATAAGCGGGTAGGATATTGGTAAAGAAATATTGCTCATTCTCCCTGTGATAAGTATAGTTAAAACCTGCACTAAGTACCCGGCCCGGTTGCTTAAATTTATGTTGCCAACTTAAAGACGCAGTTGCAGTTGTTTTAAGTTCATCTTCGAGGAATTGCCAAAGCCGTCTCCTTTCTGAAAGGTTTCCGTTAAAGAAAGGTTCATCACCCCGGTCAAGAATTTTTTCACTGCTGAATAGCCCGGAAATAGTGACTGTATTGTTGTTATTCAGGAGCCAGTCTGCACCTGTTTTTACGGTTACTATATTTGTAGTCCTGTTTCTTTTGGTTTGTTGTTTTACAACGTCGCCATCGTCGTAAAACCTATCCACGAATTCATTTTTATTGAGCGTTTTGGTATAGAGATCGTCCCCCTGGAAGAATAAATTAATCTTGCCTTTCCGGTAGTTCAAAGAAAGGGAAGGATTGATCTTGGGTGTAGCCTGGTATTGTGGCCTTATTGTTGGGTAGTTTTCTTTTTTGATCCACAATGCCCCCAGGCCGCCGGTTAATCCGATCTTCCCGTTGAACCCGTCTTTTTTCTCCTTTTTATAAATGATATTGATAATACCGGCATTGCCATTTGCATCATACTTTGAAGAAGGATTATTGATGATCTCGATCTTTTCAATAGCCGAGGCTGCAATATTATCCAGCCCGCTTTGCCCGCCAAAACCAGTTAATGCTGTCTGTTTGCCATCGATCAGGATCATCACCTTATCACTTCCGCGTAATTGTATTTTGCCATCCTGTCCTGCGGTGATACCGGGAAGATTTTTCATAGCTTCCAGAACTGATCCTCCTGCCTGGCTTATGTTATCCGCTACATTGAATGTCTTTTTATCCATTCTATTGGAAACAATTTCCTGCTTTGCAGTTACGGTTACTTCGGCCAGTGTTTTCTCATCAGGAACCAGCTCAAGATTTCCCAGGTCCAGGAAACTGCTCAACTGGCCTACGAGTATCTCCTGACTGCCTGACTGGTATCCGACGGAAGTCAGGGACAATCTGTAATTACCACTACCAATATCAGGCAAAACAAACCGGCCGTCTTCGCCGGAAATAGTCCCTGCGACAAAAATGCTGTCATTCGTTGTAAGCCGGATATTTACGAATGGTAACACTGATTTGTTTTTTGTATCTCTTACCAGGCCTGATAATGTTACTTTGGAATTTTGTGCTTCTACCTTACAGGTAATAACTAATAAAAGGATGATTATTGCGCTGATGCTTCTTTTCATTTGATCTTAATTGGCTAATGTTTGTTCGTGGACTTATGCATGATGTTTGTCCTGTATAGAGATGCAAGGTTATACCTGATTCTGAATAAAGCCTGAATGCACACGTGCTTTTACTTAAAATTATTACCTTATCCCGGTCTTTGTTGGCCTAGCACCTTTATCCACTCTACCTTTCGGGATTCAAGCTTCGTCTGGCAATATGTTGTAAAATATCTGTGCTTTGTCAGGAAATCTATATTATGATTGTCCCAATCTTCTTTAGGGAATATTTTACCGAAATACTGCTGGAACTCCTGTCTTAATAATTCGGTCATTGCGGGAAAATCGTCAGTACCCAAATGAAAGAGATCAGCATCACAAATGATCATTTCAGGAATGGTCAGTGGCTTTTGTGGCATGCGGGTGGCCGCGATGCAGGCAGTGACAGGGCTAATAACATCATCCGACTCTTGATATTGTGTCAGAAAATCAGTGGCAATTTTTATGCTTTGTGTTTCATGATTTTTTATGTACCCGGCATTAAATCCGGTATCATGAAACCATGCAGAGAGCAGAATAGTAAACCTGTCTGATTCCTCAAGCTCATAACCGGTCATTATTTCACCAGCCGCTCTTACAACCCGCCGGGTATGTTCAATATTGTGAAAGACAAAAAGCGGTTTTACCTGTTCGGAGAATATTGTTGTTGCGGCACTTTCTGCTTCTGCAAGGAGATATAGACGGTGTTTATCCATTTGATCAATTACGATAAGAATTATTTTCAAAGGAAGAAGGTCATGGAAGCTCTGGATTAAAACCCATAGTGTTTTTTTTCTTCTTTCCCCAATGGTATTGGTGTGTCCAGTAAGCGACTTTCATAGACAAAATACCGATCCCGGCACCCACCAGGACATCACTGATATAGTGCCGGTTATTGGCCATACGTAAGATGCCCACACTTGAGGCAACACCGTAAGCGGCATAAGGCATCCACTTATACCTGTCCTTGTACTCTTCACTTAAAAATGTAGCAGCAGCAAAGGCCTGTGCCGTATGTCCTGAAGGGAAGGAATTATAGGTTGAACCATCAGGACGTAACTGATGTGTGCTGTTTTTTAGTAAAGTAACAGTACCAAACATCATTAACTCACCTTTGAGTAGTATTGCAGTCCCGTCGGCTATATTCGTTTTGGCCTTGATCCCGGCTGCATCCAGGGCATATACGATGGCAATGGGTGAATACTGCAAATAGTTGTCAATACTGGTACTGAAATGTCCAAAATGCTCGTTACGTTCTTCTACCACTTCCTTTTTTATGGCACCTTTGAAACTACTGGATGCAAAAACACCGGCAACGATAAGCGTAGCTGGGGCATAAAGGCCTTTTCTAAAGGTTTTATACGATTGTGGGAGCGGGATACTGTCGGGGGATTGTGCTTTCAAGCTCTGGATGCAAAACAAATACATCACCACGGCAACTAAAACAGGCTTCATCAAGAGAAAATTTGTACTGCATAGGTAACACCCGATTTGGAAGAAATTCTGAATTAGCAGTTTAAAAGAAAGCCCTGTCTGCATGTGGTTAAATATCCAGGGTAAGCCGGGTTTGTCCAGAATTAATTCAGAATCCTCATTGTCCTTTGGTGTTACTGTAACAGCCTATGTAAATGAGCCTGATGCAGAAATTGATTTTCTAAATAAGAATACTAATGTGGAAATACTATGCAATTTTATCTGCTTTATTTGCCGGTGCTACAGCTGTTCTGGCAAAATTGGGAATGAAGGGGGTAAGTGGAAACCTGGCTACTGCAATCCGAACGACAGTAATATTATTCATTTCCTGGAGCATTGTTCTGGCTGCCGGAGAATTTAAAGATCTGAAAACCTTGACCAAAAATAGTCTCCTGTTTTTATTGTTTTCCGGTATTGCTACAGGTTTATCCTGGATATTCTATTTTAAAGCTTTGGAAACAGGACCAGTTTCAAAGGTCGTTCCCATCGACAAGCTAAGCATAGCAATTGCTATATTGTTATCTGTAGTCATTTTAAAAGAGTCTGTTGATTTGAAAACAATACTGGGCGCTGGATTGATCATAGTCGGTACATTCGTTTTGATACGATGACCGAAAGGAACTTCTACGGCATAAGATATCCGGGTGTAACAAATTCTGAATTAAAAATTTAATAAAAAAACGTGCTTGTTTTGTTCGTAGGCATATCGAATGCTCCAACCGTATCGGTCAGCAATTTGTTTGACCAGGGCTAACCCCAAGCCGGTGCCGGGGGTACCGGAAGACGCGGTACTGAAGCGTTTAAACAACTGATCCCGGTTTAACGATTCTGCTCCTGCATTGGTAAAGGAAAGCTGTGAGCTGGAAAGCTTTACGTCAATAATTTTATCCGCTGCACTATGTCTTATGGCGTTATTCAGCAAATTATTAATCAATATTTCGAGCAGCTCTTTATTTGCTTTTATGGCAACACTCTGATCAATATCACGATGAATGATAATTTGTTTTGCTTCTGCAAATTGGTTAAACAGGGTAATGGTTTTTTCTAATAAGAAAGAAAGGTCCAGCTGCTCTTCTTCCATATACTGACTGTTATCGATCCTGGTGAGCAGCAACAGGTTTTTATTAATGCGCCCTACGCGGGTCAGCGCCTTGTGTGCATCTTCGATAATATGGTACTGTTCATCGGTCAGGGATTGACTTTGAAGCAACAAATCCAGTTTGGATTGTACAATTGCCAAGGGCGTTTGTAGTTCGTGCGAAGCATTGTCTGCAAATTCTTTTTGCTGGTTATAGGCAGATACGCTACCGCTGATCAGTTTATGCAAATGTCCATTGAGTTCTGCAAATTCGGCAATGTCGGTGTCGTCAAACTGTACCGATTGCTGTCTATTTAAGTCGAAATTCTTAATCCTTGCAAGGCTATCATAAAATGGCTGCCATAGTTTCCTGGAAATACGCCGGTTTAGCAAAACTAGTCCGGCTAACAGGAAAACAAAGAAAAGCACTGTCAGTGCGGTGATGGTGCCGATAATCAGGAAACTGTCCTCACGTGCTGCCTTTTCCGTGAGGATGATATTATGTTCAGCCATCTCATACTTCCAAAGCTCGTTGATGATGATAAAGTAAACCGGTATGCTGCACGCCAGTACTATACCAGCATAAATAATCGATTTTTTCAGTGAACGACTGAGTAGTTTGCTCATATGACCCATTTGTATCCTGTTCCGTAAAGGGTTTTCAGATAATTACCATATCCTGCATCCTGCAATTTTCGTTTCAGGTTTTTAATATGCGCGTAAATGAAGTCGTAATTATCAAACATATCCGCCACATCACCGGATAGCTGTTCTGCAATAGCGGTTTTTGAAATTACTTTGTTTTTGTTGCTCACAAAATACAACAAGAGATCAAATTCCTTTTTAGTAAGAGGGACTTCCTTTTCCTCAACGGTAACCACTTTTGCCAACAAGTCTATCTTTAATTCATTCTGCTCTACAATATTTACCGTCCCGAATTGTTTTCTCCTGATAACTGAATAGATGCGTGCAGCCAGTTCAGAAAGGTGAAAGGGTTTAGGAAGATAGTCGTCGGCACCTATTTGGAGCCCTTTGACCTTGTCCTCAATTGAATTTTTTGCAGAAATGATGATTACACCATCCTGCTTGTTTTGTGCCCTTAGCTCCCCGAGGATTTTAAGACCACTACCTCCGGGCATCATCAGGTCCAGGAGGATACAATCATATTTGTAGAGATCAATTTTCTCCAGCGCTTCATTATAGTTAGCTGCAAACTCGCAGAGATAATTTTCATCAGCAAGATAAGCGCTTATACTTTGGGCCAGGTCTGTTTCGTCTTCGATGATCAAAATCTTCATGGGCACAATGTGTGAGGTAAATTTGAAAATATTCTGAATATTGAACAGATATCATCGTCCTTTGATAATACAAAGAATCGGGGTAAGTTAAAATTCATTCTTGCAGAGTACCAAACAACGGTTCTTTAGAACGATTTAATTTGAAAGAGCTCGTACAAGCAATCTAAGCTTTTCACTTCACTACGGCTCATGTTGTTTTGGAATGATGCCACACTAACCAGTATTGGTAACTTGAGCAAAAACTCCGGAAAATGGGAATCAAATGACCAAATAAGCCTTCCTTCTTTTTTGTGAAAACTTTGCATACGCTATCTCTTTAATACGGTTCAACTTTATTGTCCCCCCATGGTGCCCATAGCTAAAATTATTATGCGAAGTAACTGGATGTACGGTGGCTGTTAAATACTGTTTTACAACATAGTCAACTGTTTTGCTTCGCATAATATAAAAGTGATGATAATCGGTTTTATTTCAATATTCACATTATATAGAAGCAATCACAGGATGTTTGCCCAATATCTCTTCCTTATCACTATGCCATGCAACGGAGTCATTACCATCCCGGTAGTAGTTCAGCAACACGCTATTAAACCTAACCCCTGCTAATGGCTCGACCAGCGCTTTGATCATTAATAGTTCCTCTGTCCATTTGTTCGGGGTTGTTTTGCCCAGCGAGTTGTAATCATAAGCCTCGGGATCACCATACCAAGCAGTAAGCCTCGGAGTAATGACTTCCTTATCATACATCATCCTCACCTGCTGTTTCCAGGGAGTTTGTTGAATAAAAGTTTCCAGCAGTGAATCGCTGGTCCTGGTATCAATAAGTGACGGAAAATATTCCAAATAATCAACTGGCAAACCCCTGCTTTGTCCTGCTTCTCCGAATAGTGCTAACTATTCCATTGGCTAATTTCGTTATCAAACCTAAGATGCTTTCTTACCATACTGCAAAATATTTATCGAATTGAAGAAATTCAGCACTATCTATTACAGGAAAAGCAGCTAATTATTACTGTGAGTAACAAAAATTTAATGCTAGTAATTTCTTCAAATCATAGAGAAAAAGGTTCGAAAATTGTACAGGCAGGGCGACGTTTTTTTGCATAGCCACTTACAAATAGTAAGTGGTTTTTTTATTCCCTAAGTTTAAACTCTTTTTCTTTTTACCCGTCCATAAGGCATAATATTCAACCTATGATTATGAAAAGTTTTTACCTTTTTTTGTTGCTTTTTATTAGCGGCTTGGGTTCCGCTAATGCGCAAATCCGTAGTACATCAACCAATGTTAATGTTTTTGGCGATACCGTTATTAACTATAGCGACGGGTCTTCAGTTAAAAAATCAACCAACATATTTGGTGATAAAATAGTGACATTTACCGATAGCGATAAAAGCGAAACCGAAATTTTAACCAATAGCTTTGGTAACACTACTAAAAAAACTACTACACCTGACGGCCAAACAACGCGTTCCTATTCTTATTCAAAAGACGTGAATGTATTCGGAGACAAAATTGTAAGATACAGTGATGGGACTTCAGTCAAAACGTCTAAAGATATTTTTGGCGATAAAACTATAACTGTTACCCAAAATGGCAAAACGGTAAAAACTATAAAAGTTTCTAAAGATATTTCAGGTAATGAAATACAAACCGTTACCAAGGCTAATGATGAATAAACCGAAGATACCCTAAAGTCTAATCGGCGTCAATTTAACGTAATTAACCCATCATGTAATATTTTTATAGCGGTTATGGCTTTTTTACTAATTTAACTGATATTTGAAAAGAGCGGCTCCTGTCTTTCGTAGCCGTTAAACCAATTTTACCTTTTACTTGATCCTTAACCTATGGAAAAATCCCGTCGTAACTTTATCAGGCAGGCGTCAGTGGCCGGTACCGGCATCTTACTTAGTAACACGGCATGGTCTGCCAAGAGCTACAAACGCATTATCGGCGCTAATGACCGTGTTCGCGTGGGCGTGGTTGGCTTTGCCGACAGGCACCGCAGTTCGCACATTCCGGCTTTCATGAACCACTATAAGGAGCTTAACTTTGAGGTAGTTGCTGTGTCAGACATCTGGAACAAACGGCGTGATGAAGGTGCCGCCATCTGGAAGCAAAAAATGCAGAACGATGTAAAGGCCTACCGCAACAACGAGGAGATGTATAATGCCAAAGTGGTTGACGCGGTATTTATCAGCACGGCCGATTTTCAGCACGCCCGCCATACCATTGAGGCCGTACAAGCCGGGTGTGATGCTTATGTAGAAAAGCCCTTTGCCGAAACGATGGAGGATAACCGTGCCGCCCTTAAAGCGGTTAAGGAAACAGGCAAGATAGTACAAATAGGCTCTCAGCGCCGCAGCGGCACCAATTACCATGCGGCAAACGAGTTTATCCGCTCGGGCAAGTTCGGGCCGATCACCATGGTAGAGCTTACCTGGAATGTGAACCAGCCCGGCCGCTGGCGCCGCCCTGAACTGTTGAGCCAGTTAAAGGAATCGGATACAGATTGGAAGCGCTTTATCATGAATCGCCCTTATGAGGCTTTTGATCCGCGCAAATATCTGGAATATCGCCTGTTCTGGCCATACTCGTCAGGTTTGCCCGGGCAGTGGATGAGCCACCAGATTGATACCGTGCACTGGTTTACCGGCTTAAAGCACCCGCGCAGCGTGGTAGCCAACGGTGGTATTTACCAATGGAAGGATGGCCGCCGCAATTGGGATACGCTTATGGCGGCATTTGACTATGGTCCGCTGGATGATATGAGCAAAGGTTTCCAGGTAACCTTTGGTTCGCGTATGCATAATGGTGACGAAAATCCGGCCGAAATTTATTACTCAAACGGCGGTGAGCTTAACCTTATCACCAACAAAATATCACCAAAAGGCGGCTTAACCGAAAAGATGGCCGCGGCTATGGGGATGAAAGCTAATTTGCTGCCCGATATGGACCTGAAAAGCAGCGAAAAGGTGGTGGCATCAGCCAATACCGGAGGCGATGTGCTTACCTCAAACCACATCCGTAACTGGATGGAGTGTGTACGCAGCCGCAAGCAGCCAAACGCGCCGGTTGAGGCGGGTTACAGCCACTCCATAGCAAACATCATGACCACCGCCGCCGCTCACACCGGCTCAAGGGCTACTTTTGATGAGGATAAGCAGGAGGTTATGGCCAATGGCAAAGTATTTAAATACTAACCCCACAGGCATGAAAGCGATAAAAATAGCCGGATTGAGCATTTGCACGGCGCTCTTATCAGCAAGCGCGTTTGCGCAGCAGGTGAGCGTTGTGCCCTCGCCATCACAAAAAAAAGTGGATATTAAAATTGACGGGAAACTGTTCACCAGCTTTTTATATCCGGATACGCTGGAGAAACCGGTGCTTTACCCCCTGCGTACTGCCGACGGATTGGTGGTAACACGCAGCTTTCCACTGGATAAGCGCGAGGGTGACCCAACCGATCACCCGCATCATATCGGGCTATGGTTTAATTTTGAGAATTTGAACGGGCTTGATTTCTGGAATAATAGCTATGCGATCCCGGCTTCACGAAAAAACCAATACGGGTGGATCCGTACCGATAAGATCATCAAAACACAAAGCGGCAAAACCGGTGTGCTGGAATATCATGCCAACTGGACCAGTCAGGCTAAAGAAGTAATATTGGAAGAAATTACCCGTTTTGAGTTTAGCGGTACGGCTAACCAACGTATAATTGATCGTTCCACCACCTTAAAAGCCGTGCAGAATGCTACTTTTAGAGATGCTAAGGATGGCTTACTGGGTTTGCGCGTAGCGCATGAATTGCAGATGCCAACCAACGAAGACCAAAAGTTTACCGATGACAAGGGCATTGAAACTGTTGTAAAAGGTGGCACGGATAAAATAGCCGGTGGCAACTACCTTACCAGTGAAGGTAAAACCGGCGATACCGCCTGGAGCACCCGGGCAGCATGGTGCAAAATGTTTGGCCGAATCGGCACCGATTCAGTAAGCGTATCAATTATCGATCACCCTAAAAACGTGAACTACCCTACCTTTTGGCATGCCCGCGGCTATGGTTTATTCGCCGCCAACCCGCTTGGCGAAAAGGTGTTTACCAACGGGAAGTCAGAGAAGAAACTGGCGCTTAAAAAAGGCGAATCGGTAAAGTTTAAATATCGTGTGGTTATCAGCAATGGTAACAAAACATTGAGCCCTGCACAGCTTAATGCCTTAGCGGCGGGTTTTGCGAAAAAATAAATCTGTCAGGGTGATGAAATTGCTTAAGCATTCATCACCCCAATGCGGCTGCCTTTCCAATCCGGGAATAATATTTTGTCATTCTTTAACAGCAGATGCTTATCAGCAACCTCGCTGAACACGTTGCGGAAATCGGTAGTAACGGCAAGGTCTCGCCCATCTTCCAGGTTTTCAACCGCCAGGGTATCTACCTTGCCGTGCACTTTGCCACCGGCCACATCGTTGCCTAAAATAAAGTTGCATGATGCACGGCCATGATCGGTACCACCGGTACCATTCTGATGCACGGTACGGCCAAACTCGGTCATGCTCATTATCACTACATCATCCTGCAAAGCGCCCAGGTCATGCCAAAAAGCCATAATGCTTTCGCTCAGGTCGGTTACATTACGGGCGAAAATACCGTTGACTGTGCCCTGGTTAAAGTGGGTATCCCATCCGTTTGATTCAGCAAAGGCAATCTCTAACCCTACATTCATCTTGATGAGCTGCGCGATTTGTTTTAATGAGCTACCTAATGCCGAGGTGGGATAAACCACGCCGTTTGCCGGTTTGTAATTCTTTACATTGGTTTTTTGAAGCATTTTAACCGCCTCAAAACTTTCGCGCCCGGTTTGCTGCAGCAAGCCCGATGCGGTTTGATCGTACAGATCCTCAAAGCTTTTTGCTGCCAGGTTAGCACCTGCCGGGTTGCCACGCATCTGTATTGCAAAATCTTGCAGGCTGCTGATGGCTAAGGCCGGGTTATCCCCATAAAAGGAACGTGGCATAGCAGAGGTAAGGCTCACCGCGGTAAAGGGCGTGGCGGCATCATGCCCCAGCAGGCCCGCGGCACGGTTAAGCCAACCGCTTGAGGTGCTTTTACTGAATGGCGTGCCCGATTCCATATAATCCTGCGCATCAAAATGCGAGCGGGTGGTGTTAGGCGAGCCTATACCATGCACAATAGCCAGCTGTTTATCCGCAAAAGCGCGTTCAAAACTCTTCATGGCCGGATGCAGGCCAAAGCGTCCGTCCAGATCAATAAGAGAACCGTTGCCGCCACTTTTAGCTGCAGACATAAACAGGTTTGGCCTTGCTTTTTGCAGGTAGGTATCAGTAAACGGCGTAACGGCCATTAGTCCATCCATCGCGCCTCGCTGAAATATACATACCAATACTTTTTTGCCTTTGTACAACCGCGACTGTTTTTCGCCGGCGGCAGCTTCTGCTATAAATGCCGGTATGCCGCCCATCAGCCCGATGCCGAATAACGACAGGCCACCTGCTTTTAAAAATCCTCTGCGTGTTAACATGGTTTTTCTCCTTAACTATCGCCGCTGGTATTCCGGCGAACCTATGATGATGCCTGCAACCTGTGCCAGCATAGCACTGTTGCCATTGCCCGCCTGCATTGCAGCCTGACTTTGTTTTTTTGTTTCGCGGCGAATGGTACTATCCGCCCCGGTAATAGCGTCCGTAGTTTTTGGTGCAACCTTAGCCGAAGCATTGCTAACTTTGGTTACCAGTTGCGGATCATTTAACAGCGGTGTAAGCCGTTTGATAGTTGCGGCCGGGTCGCGCTCCGGCAGTATCAATTTACAATAAGTGGCCAGTGCAGCTTTAGCGCTTTCCGGCTCATGGTTATTATTTAAAGCTTTTAAATTAACCTTCACACCCGGTATTCTGCCCGATGTTAAAGCCAGCCCGAAATTCATGCGGCTCAATAATGAGCCGGTGTTTATCCAGAATTGCCCCTTGTCCGGAAAACCGGTTGGTGCCTGGTAGTAATATACCTTTTCGCCCATTTTATTTATCCAGTTATACAACTGGTAAGGCTGGGTAACCGTTGCATTAATCCCGCGCACCGCGCCTATGGCCAGTTCAAAAGGCGATTTTGTTTTTTCCCTTACCGCATTCTTCGCCCAAAATTCGGGCGCGTTCACCATGGTGATCAGCACCTGTTTTATGTTTCCGTTGGATGACTGAAATGTTTTGGCCATTTTATCGATCAACGTTTGCGGCGGATTGTCGCTTACAAAACGTACCGCCAGTTTGCGCGAAATAAATTTCGCAGTCGACGGATGATGTGCCAGCATATCCAGCAGTTCAACGCCTTCCTCATAACCACCACCGGCATTAAATTTTTTACCTAAAACTACCTTCGCGGCATCATCGTGTTTATTGGCAGCAAACAAAAAATCGCCCTCGTGTACAAAACCGCGTTTTTGTAACTGTTCTTCACTTAAATTAGTAAGTGCGTTTTTAGCCTGACCACCGTATTTTCCAAACGGATAAATAGTCCACCCGGTGAGTATGCGGGCAGCCTCGGTAACGTCCTTCTGTGTGTAGCCACCATCAACGCCAAGCGTATGCAGTTCCATCACCTCGCGGGCGTAGTTTTCGTTAAGGCCACGGTTGCTTTTTTTCTTGACGGGGACAGCCATCATAGCAGTGTCGGTACTCATACGCTTTGGGCGTTGGTTGGTCATGCGCGGCGCTTTTTCGCCCACACTGCTGAAATTATCCAGGTAATAGAGCATGGCCGGGGCCTTGGCTGTTTCCAGCAGCAAATCACCAAAATTGCCCAATGCATTTGGCCTTATCACATCGCGCTCATAAGCGGGAACAAACTGTGCGCAATTGCCTTTAGTTATAGATACATTAAAATGATTGAACCAGAACGAGGTCATTACCTCCTGCAACTGGTTATTGGTATAAGCTGCCCGTAGCACCTTTTGGTTGATAAATTGCCTGAAAAGTTCCCGCTCAGGTTTCAGGCCGTTCTTTTCCATATAAGCGGCGAGCGAGTCACGGTAACCTTTACGGTCTGTTTTCACCGAATCTTTATTAAGGGCGCCGTCTTTAACCGCCATACGGAGTACCTGTCCGTTTTTTGGGTATTCTTTTAACACTTCCGCATTGCTCAGTTTCAAGGCATCATAGCTGTTTAATAAGCTCGACAAGGAGTCGTCGGGTTGTTTAGCGTCTAATTGTGCAGCAAACCAGTTTTCAAGGCCTTGATTTGCCACATGCTCAATCTGGCCGGGCGTTGCCCCGTATGAAAACCTGCTTAGCAAGTGCGCGGCGGCCTCCTTTTTGGTAAGGTGGGCGGCGGCATCGGGAAAATGCAGCTCGTACCTGCCAGCACCGCCTACATTAAAAAATGCCGACAAAGGCATTATAAATAAAGCGGCAATTATACCGGCAGCATATCTCGTTATTGTTTTCATAAAGGTATCTGCTAACAGAATAACGTTTATGACTACCTGATTATCATTTGGTTTAAAAAATATTATTCGCTCAGCCCTTTGTTTTATTTAGATTATTTCTAAATAATCATTGACAATTCTATGATATTTACTTTCTTTGCGGCTGATTTAGACTTATTCCAAATAAAATGAAAAAACTTTTTACCCTTTTTACAATATTACTTGCATTTGCTACGGCATACGGCCAGCAGCAGTTTGGCAGTGTAAGCGGAACGGTAACCACCCGCGACGGGAGCCCGGCCGTTTACGTATCCGTTGGTGTTAAAGACCACGGGAACGGCAGCATGACTAACGACAGGGGCCAATACCGCATCGGCCGCTTAAAAGCGGGCACCTATACCATCATAGTTTCGGCCATTAACCTGGGCAAGCAAGAAAAAGAAGTTGTTATTAAAGCAGGTGAAAACACTATTGAAAATTTTGTGCTTGATATTAATAATGCGCAACTGCAAGAGGTGGAGATCAAGGAAAAGAACAACAAGCTTAAAATTGATAATCCTTCGTCATCATTACGCCTTAATGAGCCGGTACTTGAAGCCGCTCAAAACATACAAATCGTTTCAAATACCGCGCTTCGCGATCAGCAGATCATCAGCATGAGCGATGGTTTGATACGTAACGTGAGCGGTGCCGTACGTTTGGAGCACTGGGGCGATCTGTATACCAACATTACCATGCGTGGATCACAAATACAAGCTTTCCGTAATGGCTTTAACGTAGTAAACTCTTACTGGGGCCCGTTAACTGAAGATATGAGCTTTGTTGACCATATTGAATTTGTTAAAGGCCCGGCAGGTTTCATGGTATCAAACGGCGATCCGGCAGGTTTGTATAATGTGGTAACTAAAAAACCTACGGGACAGCAAAAAGGTGAATTCACTTTAACCGCCGGCAGCTTTGGTTTATACCGCAGCACGCTTGACCTGGATGGCAAGTTAAGTAAAGACGGAAAGTTTTTGTACCGCTTAAATCTCGCCGCCCAAAAAAGAGGCTCACACCGCCCATATGAGGAAAACAACCGCATTGTTATTGCTCCGGTAGTTTCTTATCAATTTGATGATAAAACTAAATTAACTGCCGAATATACTTACCAAAATGCCCGCATGACCAACGTTGGCTCATACTACGTGTTTGGTACCGAATATGCTAAATACCCGGTTGATTTTACTCAGTACCAGCCAGGCTTACCGCTTACCAATATTAATGATCATAGCTTATTCCTGAAATTAGATCATAAGCTTAGTGATAACTGGACTTTCGCGGCAGAAGCATCATACTTTAACTATACTCAAAACGGCGCGTCAATGTGGCCTGACTCTGTAAAAGGTGACAAGATTTACCGTTACGTAGGTTTATGGGACGCGAAAAGCGAAATGACCATGGCCCGCGGTACGTTAACCGGCGATATAACTACCGGTGCTATACGTCACCGTATTTTAGGTGGTATTGATGTGGGTACTAAAAATTATTTTGCTGATTGGGGTCAATCGCACTCGCTTGATACGCTAAGCGCTCCTTTTGATAACGTGAATCCTAACTACGGCACGCCTTCAAACGGTTTCCCGGTTTGGGACCGTACACAAAACCTGGAAGCACGCGCGGTGAAGGCCGGCGGCACACAAACCCAGGAGTATGCAGGTTTTTATGTGCAGGATGAGTTAGGATTTTTAGACAACATGATTCGTTTAACTGTAGCCGGTCGTTACACCTATGTTAAACAAAGTTATGGCGGATCTTTCGTAAACGCAAAAAAGGTAACACCTCGTTTAGGTTTAAGCGTATCAGTTGATAAGCAAACTTCAGTGTATGGTTTGTATGACCAGGCATTTGTACCACAAGCCGGTGCTAGGCTCATAAATGGCGGTACGGTAAAACCTATAACAGGCAACAACATCGAGTTCGGTATCAAGCGTGACTGGTTTGACGGACAGTGGAATACTACAGCTGCCGTATATCAGATCACCAAAAACAATGAAGCTACGCCAACCTCAAACAGCACTCCGGGTAACCCAATCAGCATGCTTTTAGGCCAGCGCCGTGCCAAAGGCTTTGAGTTTGACTTGCGTGGAGAGATTGTTTCGGGCTTAACCTTAACAGCCAACTACGCCTTTACCGATTCAAAAGTAACCAGCGTTGGCGATGTTACAGACGGCTCCGTAAAAGTTGGCGACATTGTGCCCGGCTTTTCTAAACATACCATCAACGGTTGGTTAAATTACAAACTGCAAAGCGGGCCGTTAAAAGGTTCGGGTATATCAGCTGGTTTCACTGGTTTGCTTGACCGTGCTACTGATACCTGGAGCCCGTCAACCGTGCGCCTGCCTGATTACTTTAAAATTGACGGCGGCCTGTTTTGGGAGGGAAGCAAAATGCGTATCAGCGGTAACGTGTACAACATTGCTAATAAATATTTATACAGCGGCTCATACTACAGCTGGCTGAATGCCTATTACTGGCAAACAGAAGCGCCGCGTAACTACCGCATTACGGTTTCATACCGTTTCTAATTTGATCAATTTTTGGCATGGCCCCGGCATTACGTCCGGGGCTTTGTTGTTTATAACAAACCCACATAAATAACTATATTTGCACGCAAAAAACTCCTGTATTACAACAGGCTTTTTATACATACCATGGGAAGAGCATTTGAATTCCGTAAAGAGAGAAAATTTAAGCGCTGGGCTAAAATGGCGGTGCAATTTACCCGTTTAGGCAAAGAGATTGTAATGGCTGTTAAGGCGGGCGGCCCTAATGTTGAAACCAACTCGCGCCTGCGTACCGCCGTGCAAAACGCCAAAGCGGTAAACATGCCTAAAGACAGGGTTGAAGCTGCTATCAAGCGCGCCTCAAGCCGCGATGAAAAGGATTATGATGAGCTGGTATATGAGGGTTATGCCCCGCACGGCATCGCTATACTGGTTGAAACCGCCACTGATAACACCAATCGTACCGTTGCCAACGTGCGCAGCTACTTTACTAAGCATGGCGGCACCCTGGGTAAAACCGGTTCGCTTGATTTTGTGTTCAACCGTAAATCGGTATTTACATTTGAGCCAAGCGACCGCGACCTCGAAGAACTGGAGCTTGAACTGATCGATGCCGGCCTGGAAGATTTATTTGTTGAGGCTGACGAAGAAGGTAAAGACATCGCCGTTATACACACTGCTTTTGAGGATTTTGGCAAGATGCAGAAAGCCCTTGAAGAGCTGGGCATCGAAACAAAATCAGCCAAGCTGGAACGTATACCGGTTACCACCGTTGATGTAACCGAGGAACAAGCTGCCGATGCGCTTAAGATAGTAGATAAACTGGAAGAGGACGACGACGTACAGGCCGTATACCACAACATAGCCGGCTAAGCCGTATTAAACATGGCAGGTAAGCTTTTTTTAGTGCCCACACCTATAGGTAACCTGGAGGATATTACACTCCGGGCTTTACGTGTGCTAAAGGAAGCCGACCTGCTGCTTGCCGAAGATACCCGTACCTCGGCACCCATGCTGAAGCATTTTGATATCCATCAAAAGGTTTTCGCCCATCATCAGCATAACGAGCACCAGTCATCAAACGAGATCATCCGTTTTTTAAAGGAGGGTAAAAACATCGCCCTCATATCGGATGCCGGTACACCTGCTATATCTGATCCCGGGTTTTACCTGGTACGCGAGGCTTTAAAGCATGATATTGAAATTGAATGCCTGCCCGGCGCTACGGCTTTTGTGCCCGCCCTGGTAAACTCAGGCTTCCCTACAGACAGGTTTTGCTTTGAAGGGTTTTTACCATTAAAAAAAGGCCGCCAAACCCGTTATAAATTTTTAGCGGATGAGGAGCGCACCATTATACTGTATGAATCGCCGCATCGTTTAATAAAAACGCTTGACGAGATGGCGCTGCATTTTGGCGAGGACAGGCTGATCTCCGTATCACGCGAGCTGACCAAGATGTTTGAAGAAACCGTACGAGGCACGGTAACGGAAGTAAAAACGTATTTTGAAACGCACCCGGTAAAGGGAGAGTTTGTAATATGTGTTAAGGGGAAGGAATAATACCCTCCTAAATCCTCCCCAATGGGGAAGACTTGAAATTCTTTGTCATATCGACGACGTAGGGGAGATGTCTGTCGCTTTGCTATGAATGCGGGCGAATTTCTCGCCATAGTTCGAAGTGAAAAGAAGGAAATAAGAACATATATACACTGCATTGCGAGGCACGAAGCAATCCTCTAGCGATTTGTCTTACAAAATATTCTAAAGAGATTTCTTCGTACCTCGCAATAACGAAACATCAATAATATAGCTAACCTACGCGTAGCATCCCAATGAAAAAAAACATACTTCTATCCATATTATCAGGCCTGTTACTCTGGATTGCCTGGCCCCCTACACCTTACACTACCTTACTGTTATTTGCAGGCTTAGTACCTATGCTGCTGGCTATGGAGAATATCATTCAATCAGCAACAGTTAATAAAGGCAAAAAGCTGTATTGGACAACCTTTTTGGGTTTCTTCATATGGAACACCCTATCGATATATTGGGTTTACAATTCATTAAAGGATGCCGGTACGGTGGCCGCTATATTCATTAGCCTGGTGCCTTACTCATTAGGACCGCTGCTTATGTCGCTGGCATGTTGGATGTATTACCGGCTACGCCTTAAAATTTCGCGAGGTAAAGCATTGATCGGTTTGGTGATTTTTTGGATAGGCTATGAATACCTGCACCAAAACTGGGATTTGAATTTTCCCTGGATGACACTGGGCAACGGTTTTGCCGTATCGCACAGCTGGATACAGTGGTATGAATACACTGGCGTTTATGGCGGCACCATCTGGATATGGGCTATAAACATCCTGTTGTTCCTGATCTATATAAGTTTTGCGGAGAACATGAAGGGGAAGGCGCGGTTAAAACTTAGCGCCATGGCAGCAGCAGTTCTCATATTGCCGTTGTCTTTTTCACTATATCGTTACTATAGCTATGAAGAGCAGCCAAATCCCTCAAATGTTGTAGTGGTACAGCCCAATATCGATCCGTACGGAAAATCGGGAAATGTACCGCATGCCGAGCAATTACGGATATTAACGCACTTGTCTAATTCGTTGGCGCAACCCAATACAGAGTATTTTATATGGCCCGAAACGGCTTTATCTGCCGACATGGATGAAGATGCGATTCGCCACAACCCTCAGTTTGAGCAGGTGCAGCAATTTATAAGCAAATACCGTAACGGTAACGTATTAACCGGTGCCGAAACCCATAAACTTTACAACACCCGTAAAACTACGTCCGCGCGGCCGGCGGATCCAAGCGGAAGGCTGTTTTTCGATAGTTTTAATACGGCCTTAAACATTGAGAACTCGGCCGAGGTACAGATTTACCATAAATCGAAACTGGTGCCCGGGGCGGAGGAATTGCCCTTTGGCGATTACCTGTCATTCCTGAAACCGGTGTTTGAGCACCTGGGCGGCAGTACAGGTGGTTACGGAAAACAGGCCGAAGCCGGTGTATTTTATTCGCAGAGTGGCATTGGGGTTGATCCGGTTATATGCTACGAATCCATCTGGGGTGAGTATGTGGCTCAGTCCGTTAAAAAAGGGGCGCAATTTATCGCCATAATTACCAATGATGGCTGGTGGGAAAACACATCCGGTAAAGATCAACATCTGGATTATGCCAAGCTACGAGCTATTGAAACCAGGCGCTGGGTGGCTCGTTCAGCCAATACGGGTATATCCGCGTTTATTAATCAGCGGGGCGATGTAGTGCAGCACAGCGGCTGGTGGGTACAGGCGGTCCTTAAACAGGATATTAATTTAAATTCAGACCTTACTTTCTACACTCGCTTTGGTGATTACTTGCCAAAAGGGGCAAGCCTGTTAACCGTCATCGGGATATTTTATGTAATATTTAACCTGAAATTCAGGAAGCGCATCAATCCAACTGCTCCTGCTCGCGGGTAAGCACAAAGTCGAGCAGATCATTTATCGGCTGCTTGATTATTTTGCCTGTTTTGATGTTGTTTTCAGCCAGCAAAGCGGTTAGCTCATCAGCAAATACAAAAGCTACCGAACCAACAAAATGGCATTTATAACGATGATGCTGCGGATATGGCTTTATGTTGGTATCGATAAAATCCTGCAACAACCGCCCGATCAGGTCCTGTGCATAATACGAAGCACGCACCTTGTACAAAAAGCGGGTGAATGAGGCAAGGTATGAGTTAGGCTTGGGCATGCGGTACACATTCTTAATCACGCTGGCCTTGGTTAGCTTATAAGTATCCTTAAAAAGCGCATGCACTTCGGCAGGCATGTTGCCGTAAAGGTAATCGGTTATCAGCGCTTTACCGAACGCCGTGCCGGATCCCTCATCGCCCAATACGTAGCCAAGCCCATGTTGCCCTTCATGGATATCGGTACCGTCAAAAAAAGAAATGTTTGAGCCCGTACCCAACACACAGCAAAGCCCTTTTTCGTGCCCGCAGGTAGCATAGGCCGACCCTAACAGGTCGCTATCCACACTCACATAAGCATCCGGAAAAAGCTGGCTTAAGGCGTTCGATACGATCTCATGCCTGTCTGGACTGGAGCAGCCGGCTCCAAAAAAGTATATCTCCTTTATATCGGCGGCATAGCCAATCAGGCTTTCGGCCTGGCTCTGCATGATCTTTACGATCTCCTTCTCCGATAAAAAATATGGGTTTAATCCGTCAGTTTTAAATGGTTTGGGTTCTTTGCCCGGAATAGCCAACAGCCAATCCGTTTTTGATGAACCGCTATCAGCAACTAATATCATGTACAAATATCCTCGAGTACCTGGAAGGTAAGCGGCTTATGAATAAATTGTGTGATGTATTTATTATCGGTTGATTTACGGATATCCGTCGGATCGAGCGATGATGACAGCATATACAGCTTAATATTTTCCTTATCAATATTCAGCTTATCATATTCCTGCAAAAACTCAAACCCGCTCATAACAGGCATGCGTATATCCAAAAAAATCACGTCCGGTTTAACCGTGCCATCCCTGAGCGCGTCAATAGCTTCAGCCGGCGATTGGTAAACCACTATCTTTTCGGCAAAGCTTGCCGACTCTAACATTCTGGTCGTAACGAAATTATCGATGTAATTATCGTCAATCAATAAACATAGTTTGAACGGGGCGAACATTAACCAAATTTAATGTTTTAAATAACATCTTATATATTTTTATTTAATATCTATCCTGTTAGTCAGTTGCTTTAATGTTATTTCGGCCAGTTTTGATTGATACTGCGCAGCCGAAAAACGCGATTGCGCATCCAGGTAAGCGCGCTGTGCTTCACGTATCTCGAGCGGTGTAATATTGCCCAATCGGTATTTTTCGAGCGAAAGCTCCAGGTTGCGCTTAGCCAAATCCTTGTTGGCCTGCCCTATTTTAATTAATTCAAGCCCCGAAGCATAGCTAATAAAAAAGTTGCTGATGGTCGCCTCGATTTCCTGCTGTGTTCGCTTATAGTTCAATTCGGCGTTTTGTATTTGCAGTTTGGCGTTACGCTCGCGCCGCCACTGATTAAAGCCATCAAAAATGTTTAACGAAGCGGTAACCCCGTAGTTAAAGCCACGCGCGTTTTGCACCCTGGCAAAGCCTGCCGGGTTTCGGCTATCGCTAATAGTATAGCCGGATGTAACGGCAATTTGCGGGTAACGGGTAGCTTTTACCTGCCTTAAACTTATTTCAGCTAAACGCTTGTTAATTTGCCCAGCCAGTATGGTCGGGTTTTGGGTTTGCGCTTCGTTAATGATGTCTGCAAGCTTCAAGTTTTCATCAACAATAATGGTATCAGCAACCACAAATTCGGTTTGTACATCGCGCATTAATAACTGGTTGAGTTGGATTTTTGTGTACCTGAACTGCTGTATCTGGTTAATTAAATTGGCGGTATCTAAATTGGCATTTACCAGTGCTGTATTAAGCTCCAACCGCGACGCCGCACCAACCTGGTATTTGTCATTGGCGTACCGAGCCTGCGTGCGCGATGTTGCCAGCACACCATTTAAAGCCCTGATCTGTGCGTCCTGGCTTATTAAATTATAGTAAGTAGTTATTACGTTTGCCACCATGCTCTGCACCGTATCGCGCAAACCAAGCTCGCCCAATTTGTTCAGCTCCTTTAACCGGTCGTAATTGGCAAACATGGCAAAGCCATCAAAAATAGTCCAGTCGAGGTTTACGCCATAGGTAATACCCGTATTACGGGCATTGGTAATATTGTTTACGCTGCCGTCGGCACGTGTTTGCCGGGTGGTTTGTATACTGTTGCTTGAGGTTACATCGGCCGTAACAAACGGCAGCATACCGGCATTGCCAACGCTCACATTATTTTTGGCTATGGCAGCATTGTTTTGTGAAAGCTTAATGTTGAAATTATTTTGCAGCGCCAACTCCACAGCCTCCTGTAACGTAAGCTTAGGCGGCGCTTGCTGTGCAGTTAACTGGGCTGCACAAAATATAAATAAAAGTAAAACACCTAATCTTTTCATCGTAATCATTACAGGTTCTCTATCAGTTTAGGTTGATGTACGGGTTCTTCTTCGGGTTCATGGTCAGGATCGCGGCGTTTTTTAGGTGCCATAATGAGGTACATGGTAGGTATAACGTAGAGCGTGAGCACCAGCGAGAACAGCATGCCACCCATAATAACAATACCTAACGAAACCCGGCTTTTTGCCCCGGCACCCAGCGCGAAGGCAATAGGTACCACGCCTAAAATAACGGCCAAACTGGTCATCAATATCGGGCGCAGGCGTGAGGTTGCCGCCTCAACAATGGCCTCGTATTTTGATACGCCATGTTCCATACGCTGGTTGGCAAACTCCACTATCAGGATACCGTTTTTGGTTACCAGGCCCACCAGGGTAATGATACCTATTTGCCCGAATATATTATACGTTTGATTGAAAAGCCACAGGCAAAGCATAGCTCCCGCCAACGCCATCGGCACTGTAAACATTACAATAAGCGGATCAAGGAAACTTTCAAACTGCGCGGCGAGCACCAGGTAAATAAGTACCAGCGCAAAACCAAACGCGAACAGGATGCCCGACCCGCCTTCTGCATAATCTCTTGAAGGGCCACTAAGAGCGGTACTAAATGTAGGGTCAAGATATTTCTTAGCGATGCGATCCATTTCATCAAGGCCATCGCCAATGGTTTTACCCGGGGCCAGCCCCGCCTGTACCGTGGCAGATTTATAACGGTTAAAGTGATACATGGCCGGCGGAGCCGAGCTCTCAGCTACCTTTACCACGTTATCCAACTGCACTAAATTGCCGCGCGCACTACGTACATATATGGATTTCATATCCAGCGGCTGATCGCGGTTAGCACGGTCAACCTGGGCTATTACTTCGTACTGCTTGCCGTTCATCAAAAAGTAGTCGAGCCGGCCGGCACTGTAATAAAGCTGCAGGGTTTGCGCTATATCGGCAACAGAGACACCCAGGTCGCGGGCACGGTCACGGTCAGTAGTTACACGCAGTTCGGGCTTGGTAAATTTCAGGTTAACATCAGTACCCTGAAAAACGGGGCTGCGCTGCACCTCAGCAAAAAAGTCGGGCAGTACCTTACGAATCTTTTCAAAATCCTGGTTCTGGATTACGTATTGTACCGGCAGCGAGTTACGTGCACCGCTACCGCCGCCGCTTATGGTTTGTTCTTGTGACACTAAAGCACGCGCGTCGGGCATTTTAGCCAGCTTGGCGTTTAGCCAGTCGGCGATTTCCTGCTGTGATCGTTCCCGTTCATCAGGCAGCACCAGACCGATCCGGCCAAAACCCGAGTTGGCCGATCCCGCCCCGCCACGCGAAGGGGATATGATCTCGAGGTTTACATTCGCTTCAGGGATAGAGTCGGTGATCAGCTGCGCCACCTTGTCCATATACTTGGTCATGTACTCATAGGTAGCGCCCTCAACTGCGGTAACGTTATAGCGCAGCATGCTGCGGTCTTCTAAAGGCGACAGCTCTGAGGGAATGGTTTTAGACGTGAGGAAAAACACAGCTACACCAACCGACGCTATTAAAATCGTAACGGCCACCCATTTGCGCTTCATGAAATTAACAAGCGTTTCATGATATCCGCTGGTCATCTTCTCAAAAAACGGCTCTGTCTTTAAGTAGAATTTGGATTTTTTTTGATCCTTGCGGATCATGATCACGCTCAACATCGGCGTTAAGGATAGTGATACAAACGCCGATATCAACACTGCACACGCTACCACAACGGCAAACTCACGGAACAACCGTCCGATAAAGCCTTGCATAAAAGTTATAGGGAGGAATACTGCAGCAAGCGTTATTGAAGTTGAAATAACCGCGAACAATATTTCTTTTGAGCCCTCGAAGGCCGCTTTACGAACCGCCATGCCTTCTTCAATCTTTTTAAAGATATTCTCGGTTACTACTATACCATCATCAACCACCAGGCCGGTTGCCAGTACAATGCCCAGCAGTGTAAGTATATTGATGGAATAGCCAAGGGTGTACATTACAAAAAAGGTACCTACCAATGATACTGGTATATCAATGAGCGGACGAAAAGCGATAAGCCAGTCGCGAAAGAAAAGGTAGATAATGATAACCACCAGTATGAACGACAGGATCAGCGTCTCTTCCACCTCTTTGATGGATTGCTTGATGAACTTGGTATTATCCATCGTTACCTTAAGTTGAATATCGGGCGGCACGTCCTTTTTGATCTGCTCCAAACGACGGTAAAACTCGTCGGCAATTTCTACATAATTAGCTCCGGGTTGTGGTACCAGACCAAGGCCTACTTTAGGAACGCCATCCTCTTTAAGCGCGGTTTGCTCATTAGCCGAACCTAAAATGGCGTAACCAATATCGCGCAGGCGTATCACTTTATTACTATCGGCACGGATGATCATGTTATTAAAATCATCCTGCGTGCGCAGTTTGCCGATGGCGCGTATGGTAACCTCGGTGTTATTACCTTCCAGTTTACCGGCGGGCAGCTCCACGTTCTCCTGTGCAAGGGCAGCACTGATATCGGTAGCGGCAAGCCCCATTGCAGTAAGCTTGTTAGGGTCGATCCATAAGCGCATGGCGTACTGGCGCTGGCCGAGTATGTTAATAGAGCTTACTCCGGGTATGGTTTGTAAAGCTTCCTGAAGGTCATTTTCGGCATAATCATTAATCTGCATAATGTTACGCGTGTTGCTGCTTACAATCAGGGTAATGATGTTGTCGGCATTGGCATCGGCTTTGGTTACAACAGGCGGAGCATTAATGTCCTGCGGTAGCTGGCGTTGCGCCTGCGATACCTTGTCGCGCACGTCGTTGGCGGCGGTTTCCAGGTCGGCGTCCAGATCAAACTCCACTGTGATGTTGCTCGATCCTACCGAGCTGGTTGAGGAGATGTTACGAATACCCTGTACACCGTTAATAGCCTTTTCGAGCGGCTCGGTAATTTGCGATTCAATAACATCCGAGTTAGCTCCAGAATAAGAGGTAGATACCGAGATAATGGGCGGATCAACCGAAGGAAAATCGCGCACGCCTAAATACTGGTAGCCCACAATACCGAATATCACAATGGTTACCGACATTACGGCCGCCAGCACCGGCCTTTTTATACTAATTGACGATAAACTCATTTCTTAACCACCTTTTGAACTTTAACAGGCGCTTTCTGCCTCAACTGTATAATGCCCGATACAATTACGCTATCGCCGTTTTTCAGGCCCTCGGTAATCTCTATTTGCGTATCGGTACGCAAGCCGGTTTTTACTTCACGCTGTACCGACATACCGCTATCCACCACAAAAACGTAATTTGTTTTTATATCCGGAATTACGCTTTGGGTAGGCACCATAAAGGTTTTAGGTATCTGGTTTAGCGCCAGGCTTATTTTAGCAAAGCTGCCTGCGGTAAGCTCGTTATCAGGGTTAGCCGCACGCGCCCTCACGGTTATGGTACGTGAGTTTACATCAACCGATGGTTCGATAGCATAAACGGTTGCGTTATATGTTTTTGCAGTGCTTTCGGTAGTGAACTTTACTTTGTTACCCACTTTAACCAACGACAGGTATTTTTCGGGCACCGAAAAGGTGAGCTTGGCCGGATCAATATTAATCAGCGTAGCTATTGGCGTTTGCGGGGATATATAACCTCCCGGACTGATATTACGCAAACCAATGGTACCGGAGAATGGCGCACGTACTTCGGTACGTTTTATCTGCGCATTAATCGCATCGGTTTGCGCCTTGAGCGCGTTGTATGATGCCAGCGAGGTTTGGTACTCCTGTTTGCTGATAGCTTCCTTTTCAAAAAGCTGGCGGTTGCGGTTTTCGTTCTCGCGGGCCAACGTTACATTGTAATTATTTTGCGCCAGCGACGCCTGCAAATCCTGGTTATAAATTTTTACCAGCAACTGTCCTTTTTTAACACGGCTGCCCTCGTTAAAATAAATGCCCGTTACATCGCCTGATGCCTGGGCTACCAGGTTAACCTGCTCATTAGCACTTATGGTTCCGGTAATATCAATAACGGTGTTAAGGGTGGTATCATGGGCCAGCAGCACGTTAACCGGCACCGGGCCGCCCCCGCGGCTTCCTTTGCCTCCACCTGCCCCGCCTTCTTTTTTTGCCGCTCCTGCGCCAAAAAATTTGTTGTACAATAAATAGCCAACCAGCAGTACCAGCAGGGTATAAATGATATATCTGATCTTCATAATTTACAATATGCCCCAAAGGCTTAGCGAAGTTGTTACCGGGCATTTTTAACCGGTACTACTCACAGCAAAATAATCGCAATTGGCTTACAAAAAGTTTTATGTATCAACCATTTTACATCTCATTTGTGTTACAAAAACTTTATTGCTGAGGGCAATTTTTTATAAATTGCCGGATGAAAAATTTTCTATCATTAGTTTATACTTTTTTAATACTGAATTTAATGAGCATTACGGCCGAAGCCGCACCCGTCGCCAAGATCAGCTATACGGTTACCTTCCCTGAAGCACAGGCGCACTACGTTGATATTGAAATGAACATCAGCGGACTGGCACAAAAAACAACTAACCTCAAAATGCCGGTTTGGACACCCGGATCATACCTGGTACGCGAGTTTGCCAAAAACGTTGAAGGCTTTACCGCCTGGAACGGTGGCAAAGAAATACCGGCCGGCAAAGTAAATAAAAACACCTGGCGTATAAATACTGCCGGCATAAGCGCGCTTAAAGTGAAGTATCGCGTTTACGCTAATGAAATATCGGTACGTACGGCTTTCATTGATGCATCGCACGCATTCCTGTCAACCTCAGGTTTGTTCCTGTACCCACAGGGAATGCTTAACCAGCCATCAACCATTAAAATTGTACCTTACAAGGGCTGGACAACCGTATCAACCAGCCTGGAAACCGTAGGTGGTGACCAGTTTACCGTGACTGCGCCTAACTATGATATCTTATTTGATTCGCCGATAGAAGTAGGCACGCAGGATGTTTTCGGTTTTAAAGTGGGCAGCGTAAACTACGAGGTGGCCATGTACGGCGGCGGCAACTACGACAAGGAACGCCTTAAAGTGGATATGCCAAAAGTAATTGAGCAGCACACTAAAATATTCGGAGAAAACCCGAATAAGCGTTATGTATTCATTGTCCACAATTTTCAGCGTGGTGGCGGTGGCCTGGAGCATTTGAGTTCTACCGTATTGGGCGCCTCGCGCGATGCTTACAGTACGGAACGTGGTTATCTTGGTTTTTTAGAACTGGTATCGCACGAGCATTTTCACCTGTGGAATGTAAAACGCCTGCGCCCGATAGCGCTTGGCCCGTTTGATTATGAGAACGAGAACTATACTACCAACCTTTGGATAGCCGAGGGTTTTACCGCTTATTACGAGGCTAAGGCCATGCGCCATGCCGGTTTATTGCCAGCCGATGGCCACGTAAATACTTTGGCAACCAGCCTGAGCAATCACGATAATCAGCCGGGTAGCAAAATACAATCAGCGGCAGAGTCGAGCTTTGATGCCTGGATCAAGTTTTACCGCCCTAATGAAAACTCGAATAACTCAACTATATCCTATTACGGCAAAGGCGCCATTATTGCCTATATGCTCGATCTGGAGATCATCAATAGCTCCAACGGCAAATACTCACTGGATGATGTAATGAAATACATGTACAATGAGTATTATAAGTTAAAAAGGCGCGGTTATACCGATGCCGAGTTTAAGCTTGGCCTCGAAAAATTTGCCGGCAAAAACCTGGACGATTTTTATAAAAAGTATGTAACCGGTGTTGAATTGCCCGACAATGCGCTTTATTTAGGTTATGCCGGTTACAAAGTGACTGATGAGCTTGCCGGCAGCAACACACCCGCGTTAGGCATAGCTACTTCAGCCGCGAATAACCACATCATAATAACCGCCGTAAGCCGCGGGTCATCAGCCTGGGTTGACGGGTTAAATGTGAATGATGAAATTACAGCTGCTGACGGCAACCCGGTTACTGATGCGGCAGCTATTACCGCCAATAAAAAGGTAGGTGATAAAATAAATGTGACCGTTATTCGCGACGGTAAGCAGTTAATGTTACCTGTTACCCTGCTGAAAAGCAACCGCGTAAAATATAAAGTTGAACCGGCAGACAACGCTACAGAAAAACAGTTGGCTGTCAGAAAGAAATGGCTGAATCTGTAATTACAACCATAGTGTTTGCAAAAAAGGCCGTTAGCTAAGCGCTAATGGCCTTTTTTTATTACCAAATACGCTTACAAACGGTTTCGGCACAGTTTATGGTATTAAATTGATATCTATCTATGTTTAACTATAAAAATAAAAAACTATGAGATCTCTATTGTATATTATTGCTGTGATCATGATCATTGGTTGGGCAATTGGCGTATTCGCTTACACTGCAACAGGTTTAATCCACGCTTTACTGGTAATTGCTATTATAGCATTTCTACTGGGTATTATCCGCAGAGATACGGCGGTATAAACTACCGCTAAATAAAATTGAAAAGGGAGCTGTTGCTCCCTTTTTTGTTAGCTATGTCCCATTTTAAAAAAAGCGCATTAGCAAGCACTGAATAAGCAAGGCAAGTAACGCAGCTGATATTAACGTTACTATCATCAATCCTATAGCTAATGGCTGTTGATGTATTATCAAATAAGCAATCCTTGTCAAGGATATCAAGCTAAATATCAATGCATAAGCCATCCAAAATTTAGAATAGTTTGTGTTAAAACGAGCAGAAGTTTGACGTAATTGTAACACATTATAAAAAATAACGGAAAAGCCAACTAACGTGCTGGCATGTTGTAACAACTTAAAATAGGGCACACTTAAAGTCTCTTTCATTAAAACATCGCTATGCTCAACAAACCACCCCGTAGGGTGAGTAAATGCATCCCAAAACAAATGACTTGCCGCGCCGATAATTAAAGATGCAACTACAATAAGCCATTGCTTTGATGACATTTCATTTAGATGATGATTTTTAAACGACCAAAATCGGCGCTTTAGAAACATCGGCAGATTTGATATCAATACATCTTTAATATAAGCACTATACAGCATAAATATTGCTAACCCTACAGGCAGATCAAAATATAGCAATCCAGCCATTGTGTGACTGTATACCGACTTGACTTGCATACGAAAGAAATACTCAAAATCGGGTGTGATGCTCCCGATTACTAAAGCGGTAAGTGAAACGTATCTTTTAAATGCCTTGTTCAAAGGCAATACAATGGCAGGGTGGGCAGCTGTAAAAGGCATTCGTTATTTTAAATGTAAACGTATAAAAAGCAATCAGATTATTGCTTCAATAAAAAAGCCGCTCCTTAACAGAAGCGGCCCACTCATAAATCAAATTAATCGCTAAAACTATTTCTTTTCGCTTTTAGCATTTTGGTTAATGCCGGCTTCAGCAAGCTCGGTTAATAAACCATCAGTCTTTTTTTCTTCCTGTAAGGTAGCGTCAAGCAATTCAACGGCCTCGTCATAACCTAAGGTAGCAGCCAATGTTTTCAATGTACCATATGAGGCAATTTCATAATGCTCTATTTTTTGAGCTGCTGAGATGAGCCCAGCGTCACGGGTAATGCTGCCATCCTCGGTATCTTCAATAATTGATTCTCCTTCTTTCAGCAAACCTTCCATCGCGTCGCATTTTTTAGCAGAGGCTTTTTCTTCAATAGATTCAAAAACCGACTCCAGGCGGATGATTTGGTTTTCAGTCTCTGCCAGGTGTGTTTCGATAGCTGCACGCAACTCTTCAGATGTTGCGGCTTTGGCCATTTTAGGCAGCGCCTTAGCCAGGTGCTTCTCTGCCCAGTAAATATCTTTTAACTCGTCAACAAATAATTCGTTCAATGCTGATTCTTCCGCGATCTCTGTGGTTTCGGTTTCAGCTTTTTTTGATTTTGCTTTTGTGGTTGCCATAATTGATAGATGTTTTAATCACCTAAAAAGCGGCTAATATCATGCCACTTATTTAACTAATAGGATATATATTAAATTATTTTTATAAGCGCTTCAAGCTTATGAAAGCTTTTGATCTTAATAATTCTGTTGCGTTAAGCAATGTCCGTTTTATTCTACAAAGTTGTACACTTTATTTAGGCTCCTTTTTTCGCTTTAAGGCTGCCCATTAATTGTTCGTACAAATCGGTTCCCTTAGTTTTTTGAGGCTTGAGTTTTTTGATGGTCGGGCGCTTTCCTTTAGCTTTAGCCTGGATGATTTTTAGTAGTTCCTCGTGATATTCATCCTTAAACTTTGATACATCAAAATCTTCAGCATATTGGTTGATGAGGGCTAAGCCTACGTCCAGTTCCTTTTTACTTACCTTTACGTCATCGGCAATATTCAGGTCTTCGGTACTGCGTATCTCTTGCCCGAAACGAATCTTGGTTACCACCAACACATTTTCTACCGGGTGCACTATACACAAGGTTTCGGTGCTGCGCAATACAAAGCGGGCAAGCCCTGCTTTTTTTGATTTAACCAATGCCTGCATCAGCAAGGCATAGGCTTTATTGTTCTTGGTATCGGGCTCGGTGTAGTATGATGTTTCGTAGAACATCGGGTTAACGTCGGCAATGTCAACAAAACTTTCAATTTCAATCACCTTACTTTTTTCGGGAGCAGCATCTTCAAAGTCACGTTCTTCGAGTATAATATATTCTTCGTCAAGCTTGTAGCCTTTTACAATTTTATCGTAGGGTACTTCCTTATGCGTTTTTTCGTTCACGCGCTGGTATTTTATACGCGAGTGGTCGCGCCCGTCGAGCATATCCAGGTCAAGCGAACTGCTTTGTACGGCCGAATACAATTTAACGGGAATGCTTACCAGCCCAAACCCTATTGAGCCTTTCCATATTGATCTCATAACAAGCGATTAATGCCTTGTTATAACTATCGTACACAACAAAGAGTTTTAAATACGCCATTTCATTTTTGAACAAGGCTTTATTTCCGCAGGTATATTCATCAGCAAGAAGCAAATTCGTGATTTAGCAGTATAAGTGTAGCATTTCAAACCTATTTCGCCTCTGCATGTTAAGCTGTTCCGGGGTTGTTGGCAATTTTATTACCTTTTATTACGTTTACTTGTCGATCTCCGGATCGATTACTCAACTTAATACCATAGCATGATCAAAAAATTAAGCAGCCTGCTTTGTGCACTGATATTTTTAACAAGCGCATTTACCCATGCGCAGGATAAAACCGCGTTTGATAAAGGTCTTTATGCCGAAAAAGGCGATACCCTGAAATACCGCATACTGTTCCCTGTACAATTTGACCCGAATACTAAATACCCGTTGATAATTGTGCTGCATGGCGCGGGGGAGCGTGGCAATAATAATGAGTCGCAACTGGCGTATGGCCCTAAACTATTTTTATCACAGGAAGTAAGGCAGCAGCACCAGGCCATTGTGGTTTACCCGCAATGCCCGGCTGATAGTTATTGGTCAAACGTTGATATCCGGAAAGACTCCGTGTCCGGCAAACGCAAGTTTTATTTCCAGGATGCCAAGGCTGAACCAACCAAGGCGATGAAAGCGCTGATGGGTTTAATTGAAGAACTACTTGAAAAACCTTACGTAAATAAAAAGCAGGTATACATTGGCGGGCTCTCCATGGGCGGCATGGGCACATTCGAAATGCTGCGCCGCAAGCCAAAAATATTTGCAGCCGCGTTTGCCATTTGCGGCGGTGATAATACGCTCAACGCAAAAATATACGCTAAAAAAGTTCCGCTATGGATTTTCCACGGCGCTAAAGACAATATTGTGCCACCGGATCACTCCGAGGTGATGGTAGCCGCTATCCGCGAAGCCGGAGGCGACCCGCGCTATACCGTTTATCCTAATGCCACCCACGACAGCTGGACTCAGGCTTTTGCTGAGCCCGATCTGCTGCCATGGTTGTTCTCGCACAAAAAATAATTTTTTATAGGGCCGATGTTATCCACCAGGTGTTGCCGAACGGATCGGTAACACCCGCGCTACGGCCATAGCTTTGGTCGGCCGGTGGCATAATACTTTGCGAACCTGCGTCAAGCGCAAGCTGGTAAGCATTATCGCAATCGGCTACGTAAACAAACATACCGGCATTCTGCACCTTGTATTCGTCAGTAGCCTCGGCAAACATAATGGTACTGCCAAATATGCTTACCTCGCCATGCATCAGCGTTTGGTCATCCCGCAGGGTACGGCTCTTTTTTTCGGCATCAAAAACAGCCGAGGTAAAATCATAAAATTTCAGCGCATCTTTTAAAATCAGGTAAGGCATTACCGCCTGGTAGCCCTCGGGCATGTTTACTTCTTTCATAACGGGTGGTTTGTACTGTTTTAACAGCTACAACAACATTCTGTTGTGTTAATTTTTTGAAGCGACAATATAAGGTTTGTTAAACAGTAACTTTTTTGCTTAATGTTTTAAGATAGCGTATTATTTACTAATTTTCGGAACTAAGATTTTCGTTTTTAGATACATGTCCCTTAATTAAATATGCGTATTGATTTTAAACTATCGGTTGCAGCACTGGCCTTGTGCGTTGCCTCAACCGGAGCTTTCGCGCAGGTAAAAAAGAAATCTGCACCATCGCCAAAACAAAAGCCAACTGACCCGGCAGTACAGATTAAAGCGTCAACACTACCGGTTGATAAGGATGTTATCATCGGCAAGTTGCCAAACGGCTTAACCTACTATATCAGGCAAAACAGTCTGCCGCAAAACCGCGCCGAACTATACCTGATTAACAAAGCCGGATCGATTTTAGAGACCGATGCCCAGCAGGGCCTGGCGCACTTTACCGAGCACATGGCCTTTAACGGCACGCGCGATTTCCCGAAGAACGCGCTGGTGAATTTCCTGCAAAGTTCAGGCGTACGCTTTGGTGCTGATCTTAACGCCTTTACCTCGTTTGATGAAACTGTTTATCAATTACCCCTGCCAACAGACAGCGCAAAGGTTTTTGAGCGTGGTTTTGATATTCTGGCCAACTGGGCGGGTTTTGTTTCGTTTGATCAGGCTGAACTGGATAAGGAACGCGGTGTTATATTAGAGGAGCTTCGCCTGCGTGGCAAAAACGCCCAGGAGCGTTTGCAACAGCAGGTTTTACCGGTTATACTGAACAACTCGCGTTATGCCACTCGCCTACCAAAAGGTAAAGAGGAGGTTATTAAAAGCTTCAACCTGGCTACCATCAAAAGTTTTTACGAGGATTGGTACCGCCCGAATTTGCAGGCGGTAATAGCCGTTGGTGATTTTGATCCGAAAAGGGTGGAGCAACTGATTAAAGAGAAATTTTCGCAGCTGAAAAACCCGGCATCGCCAAAACCACGTACCGAGTATACGGTAACCGCGGCCCCCGGCACCAGCGTTAAATTCGCTACCGATCCTGAATTTCCATACACCGTAGCGCAGATTATTGTTAAGATGCCGGGCACCCAGGTGCGTACCACAGCCGAATACCTGCAAAGCATGCGCAGCGGTTTATTTAACCAGATGCTGAACGCAAGGTTGAACGAGCTGCTTCAAAAATCAAATCCGCCGTTTTTATATGGCAGCGCAACTTACGGCAATTTCATCGGTAAGCAGGATGCCTTTACCGCGACGGTAGTAGCCCGCCCCGGCGAATTAGAAACCGCTATTAAGACCCTGGTAGCTGAAACAGAGCGTGCCCGCAAATTCGGTTTCACATTAACGGAGTTTGAGCGCGCCAAGCAAAATGCCCTGGTGCAAATGGGAGATGCTTATAAGGAGCGTGATAAAACACGTTCATCAAACTTTGTAAATGAGTACCAGCAGCACTTTTTAAACGGATCGGGTATACCAGGCATAGCCTGGGAATACCAGTTTTACCTGGACAATATCGACAAGATCACGCTTGAGCAGATGAATGCTATGGCCGCCCGCGTTATTGCCGGACAAAGCCGCAGCATTATTGTTGAAGCACCCGATAACGAAAAGCCAAAACTGCCAACCGAAGCGGCTTTACTGGGATGGATAGTTGAAGCCGGTAAAAACCTGACCGCCTACGTAGATAACGTAAGCACTAAACCGTTAATTGAAAATATACCTGATGCAGGTGAAATTGTTGACCAAACGCGCGACGACTCTATCGGCGTAACCACACTTACCTTTAAAAACGGCGTTAAGGCTATTTTAAAACCTACCGATTTTAAAAATAACCAGGTAATACTTACCGGTTACAGTTTTGGCGGCACATCATTGGTAAGCGATGCCGAATATACTTCGGCCAGCATGGCATCAAGTGTGGTTGGCAACAGCGGTGTTAGCGAGTTTAGTCAGATACAGCTGCAAAAAATGATGACCGGCAAAAGCGTATCGATTGAGCCTTACATTAGCGAGTATACACAGGGCTTTAGCGGTAATTCAACCACTAAGGATCTGGGTACGGCGCTACAGCTTATTTACCTGTATTTTACACAGCCGCGTAAGGATAAGGACATTTGGGAATCAAACATGAGCCAATACCGTTCATTGCTGGTAAACCGGAACCTCGACCCGAACAGCGTGTTTCAGGATACCGTATCGGCCGTGTTGAACCGCTATAACATGCGCGCTATGGTTCCGACCACTGAGCGGCTTAACACTGCATCGCTTGATAAGGCTTTTGATTTTTATAAGAGCAGTTTTGGCAATGCAAATGGTTTTGTGTTCACCTTTGTAGGTAGCTTTGATATCGACGCTATTAAACCGTTACTGGCCACCTACCTCGGCAGCCTGCCATCATCCGAAACTAAAAAAACTTATAAAGACCTCGGCATGTACCCGCCCGCCGGCCTGGTTTCTAAAACAGTTAACAAAGGCATCGGCGAAAAGAGTACTGTGCAATTGGTATTCAGTGGAGATTATGATTATAGTGAGGTAAACAACATGCAGCTCGACGCGCTTGAGGAAGTACTGAATATCAAGCTTATCGAGCGCCTGCGTGAACAGGAAAGCGGCGTTTACGCACCCGGCGTACGGTCTATCTACCAAAAAATACCTGCCGGCAAATACACCGTTACGATAAGCTTTGGATGCGCTCCCGAGAATGTAGATAAACTGATAGCCGCCACGATGGACGAGATCAATAAGATTAAAACCAACGGCGCACAGGCTACCGATATTCAGAAATTTAAAGCTGAGGATATGCGCTCGAAACAAGTACAGCTGCGCGAAAACTACTTTTGGGCGGGCTACCTGGCCAGCGGATCGCAGTATGATTTGCCTCCTCACCGCATATTGTATTACCCTAAAACTGCCGAGAAAGTTACGGTGCAAAGCACAAAGGATGCCGCTAACAAATACCTGAGCGGTAAAAACCTGATCAAACTAATCCTGATGCCTGAAAAGAAATAAGGCATCTATAAAGGTCGAAAAGCGGCAGATCCACAAGGTCTGCCGCTTTTTTTTATTAATGCATATCGATGTACGATTCTGGCTTTTCGTTAGCTTGATGCACAGTGATAGCCACGCATTTTTTGCTTGCACTGTCAATATCAAAGGTTATTCCTTTTGCATTATCATCAAACACAAGCAAACCCTTCTTTGCAGCGGTGGCATTATCAACAGGCTTTAACGGATAGCTTTTCTCTATATCGGTAAGCGGTGTGCCCGTTGCAACGCCATTTTCAGTTTTAAACCATGGTGAAGTAACCATGATGAGTTTTATCCGGCTCACCTCGTCATTACCCATATCGCGGCGCGCAAAAACGGCGGTACGGTACTTATTTTCATCCTTACTGTACCAAGCCATCAGACTGCTGCCCATAGCTGCGTCGGATGAGTCAGGTTTACCCAGCTTGGCGATGGCGCTATCTACGGGTAGATCAATTGTAAGATGGCCGACGCCTTTTCCGGGGGAGATTAATTGTTCAGGCTTAACCTCAGTTTCAATTGCGACAGTCGTATCTGTTGTCGCACTGTCGGTCGCTTTCTTATCTGCCGGACTATTACAGGCAAACAGTAAAGGCACCATCATAATCAAAAACAGTTTTTTCATGAATAACAGAATTGGTGTGGATGTAATAACCATTTGCCGCTTATTTTGTTATTTGCATTAATATATGAGCACGCCCGGCCAAAAGGTTATTCAGCAATGGTACAAGCAAAAGAACTGGAAGCAATTTCCGTTTCAAAAAGAGATGGAGGCTGTTTACCTGGACGGTTATTCGGGGTTGCTGAACGCGCCAACGGGCAGCGGTAAAACCTATGCTTTGTTTTTGCCTTTTTTGGCAGGTTACATCAACCAATATCCGGATACCTGGCAAACCCGTAAGGATAATGGCTTGCTAATGATGTGGATTACCCCCTTGCGTGCGCTTACCAACGATATCCGCAAGGCCATGCAGGAGGCCTGCGACGAGATCGGCCTGCCCTGGAAAATAGCCACCCGTACCGGCGATACCTCCGCCGCCGAAAAACAGGCTCTCAAAAAAAAGCTGCCCGAAGTGCTGCTAACCACTCCAGAAAGCCTGCACCTGATGCTGGCCCAAAAGGAATATCCTAAAATATTCAAGAGCCTGCAGGTAGTAGTGGTCGACGAGTGGCACGAACTGCTGGGCACCAAACGCGGCGTGCAGGTGGAGTTGGGGTTGAGTAGGTTGAAGCACCTGGGTAGGGACCTCCCCCTCGGGGAGGGCCGGGGAGGGGTCCGCATCTGGGGCATCAGCGCTACCATAGGTAACCTGGAACAAGCCGCCGAAGTATTGTTAGGCAATACCTTCCCGAAGGAAAACATCCGTATGGTTAGGGCCAATATTGAGAAAAAACTCGATATACGCTCGGTGATACCGGACAATATCGAAAATTACTCGTGGACAGGCCACATTGGTGTGAAGCTTTTGCCGCAGGTGATGGATATTGTAGCCAAAAGCAAAACAACACTTATATTTTGTAATACCCGCTCACAGTCGGAGATATGGTACCATGCCATTTTAGATAACTACCCCGAATACGCCGGTGTAATGGCCATGCATCACGGCTCACTGGATAATGAGCTGCGCAATTGGGTAGAACAAGCCCTGCATGCCGAAGCATTGAAGCTGGTGGTATGCACCTCAAGTCTGGATTTGGGGGTTGATTTTCGCCCGGTTGATACGGTGGTGCAGGTTGGTAGTCCGAAAGGCGTGGCGCGTTTTATGCAGCGGGCCGGACGAAGCGGGCACCACCCCGGTGCTGTATCAAGAGCGTATTTTGTACCTACGCACTCGCTGGAATTGTTGGAAGGAGCAGCCTTGAAAGAGGCCATTAAACGTGGCGTATTTGAAAGCCGCGACCCCATGCTGCTCACCATGGATGTGCTGGTACAATACATGGTCACCCTCGCCGTGTCAGATGGGTTTCGAGCTGATGAATTGTTTGAGGAGGTTAAAACTACCTACGCCTTTGCCGATCTTACCGCTAACGAGTATGGCCAGTTGCTTGACTTTATTACCCGCGGCGGCAAAACCCTGGCACAATACGATGAGTTTTTAAAAGTAGAAGTAGAGAACGGGCTATATAAAGTTAACAGCAGGCGGGTAGCCATGCGCCACCGGCTCAGCATTGGCACCATCACCAGCGAAATGACGATACGGGTAAGCTGGCTGAGTGGCGGCTCGCTGGGTACTATTGAAGAGGGTTTTATAGCCAAACTGAAACCAGGCAACACCTTTTGGTTCGCGGGGCGTAGCCTGGAGTTTGTGCGGGTGAAGGAAATGACCGCCTACGTAAAAAAATCAACAGCAAAAAAAGGACTGATACCCAGTTGGGCGGGCGGACGGATGCCACTGTCGTCACAGCTATCGGCCGTATTTCGGGATAAGCTGGATGAGGTATCGCACGGTGTAGAAAAAGATATTGAGGTAAAAGCGTTGAAACCCTTGTTTGAGATGCAAAACAAACTTTCGCACTTGCCGCAAAGCAACGAGTTTTTAATTGAGTCGTTCAAATCACGAGACGGGCATCACCTGCTTTTTTATCCGTTTGAGGGCAGACTGGTGCACGAGGGTATGGCATCCATATTGGCTTACCGGATCACCAAAGTTAAGCCCGCCAGTTTCTCCATCGCCATGAATGATTATGGCTTTGAGCTGCTGGCTGATGAAGATATCGCAATCGAGGAGATATTAGAAGATGCCGATTTTTTCTCTTTGAATAACCTGTTGGATGATATTCATAACAGCCTTAACGCCAATGAAATGGCACGCCGTAAGTTCAGGGATATCGCCCATATCGGTGGTCTGGTATTTACGGGTTATCCCGGCCAGCAGATCAAGAACAAACATTTGCAGGCATCGACATCGTTGTTGTTCGAGGTGTTTACTGAGTACGAGCCGGACAACTTGCTGATCCGGCAGGCGTATAACGAGGCGCTATCTTTCCAACTGGAAGAATTCCGTTTACGTGCCGCCTTGCAGCGCATCGCCGGGCAAAACATTATTTTAAAACACTTGGAAAAGCCAACGCCTTTCGCGTTCCCCATTATGGTGGATAACCTGAGCCGCGATAAACTAACTACCGAAACCCTAGAAGAACGCGTAGCCAAAATGGCTCGCCGCTACCACCTGGATGATGATGAACCGCAGGCCAAACGCCCCTCACGCAGGCAGGGAATCGTCCGTAAAAAGGGCTTTTAGGTGCTTAAATTTTCCGCATAGCTGATTTTTGATATAAAAAACTATATTTGCCAACGTAATTCTCAAGGGGTGCCTTGCTTTGGTCAAATAAACTAACTGCAGTTAGTTTGCCAAACTGAAAGACAGGCTGAGATCATACCCATTACTTAAAGTTGCAGGAATTAGTAGCAGTGGCAGTATTCACCACTCACTATTCAACCTTCACTTGAGTATACACCTGATCCGGATAATGCCGGCGTAGGGAGAGGTAATAAGTTAAGTGTACTGCATGTTCGCCCTGGCTTGCAGATGGTTTAACGCAATATTTGTACTAAAACACATTGAAAAATTTATTTGCGGCGGTGTTCGCCCTGCTGTTGCCTTACGTGGCATCGGCCCAGTTTTCCGTATCCGGAAAAGTAACTAACCAAAATGGTGAGGCATTACCCGGCGCAACGGTAAGCATTGCATCAGCACAACAAAACACCGTAACTGATGGCTCCGGCCAGTACAAGGTAAGCCTGGCAACGGGTACTTATGCGGTTGTGGTTAACTACATTGGCTATCAGCAAACAACTAAAAGCATCGCGGTTCGTGGTAATCAAACATTAAATTTTACCCTGGTATCATCAAACTATACCACCGAGGAAGTAACGGTTACCGCAACCCGGGCAAGCAAAAACTCGCCTACGGCTTTCACTAACCTGAGTAAAAAGGATCTCGAAAAGAACAATTTTGGCCAGGATCTGCCTTTTTTGCTTAACCAAACACCATCGGTAGTGGTAACATCTGATGCCGGCGCGGGGGTGGGTTATACCGGCATCCGCATCCGTGGGTCTGACCCCTCACGTATCAACGTAACCATCAACGGCATTCCGTATAACGATTCGGAAAGCCAGGGATCATTCTTTGTGGATATTCCGGATATCGCCTCATCCGTAAATAACATACAGGTACAGCGCGGTGTTGGTACCTCAACCAACGGTGCGGGTGCATTCGGCGGCAGCATCAACGTGCAAACAGCTACCCGTCGTGATACTGCCTACGTTGAACTGAACAACTCCGCAGGTTCGTTCAATACCGTTAAAAACACCGTGAGCGTGGGTACGGGTTTGCTGGGTAATCATTTCAGTTTTGATGGCCGACTGTCGCGCATACACTCTGATGGTTATATCGACCGGGCTTTTTCTAACCTGAAATCTTATTTTTTAACAGGTGCTTATTATGGTAAAAACACCACCATCCGTGCCAACGTATTTACCGGCTATGAGCGTACTTACCAAGCGTGGAATGGCGTGCCTGATTACGAGATACTGAACAACCGCCGGTATAACGAATATACCTATAAAGATCAGGTAGACAACTACACCCAAAACCATTACCAGCTATTGGTAGATCAGCGTATATCTGATAAGCTATCATTCAGCGGGGCGTTGCACTATACCAAAGGCAAAGGGTATTACGAAGAGTTTAAAGAAGCGGATTCGGTAAAAAACTATGGTTTAACGCCGGTTATTTATGGTGCCGATACTTTGAATACCAGCAATATTGTTCGCAGGCGTTGGTTGGATAACGATTTTTATGGCGTTACTTACGCTTTAAAATATCTGCCTACAGATCAATTGAACATGACTTTAGGCGGTGCGTATAACGAGTACAAAGGTGGCCACTACGGCAATATCATCAACAGCAGCAATACCATTAACGTACCATATAACTATGAGTACTATCGTGATGACGCCAAAAAGAATGATTTTAACATCTTCGCCCGTGCCGAGTGGAACCTGGATAAATGGTTGTTATATGCCGATATGCAGTACCGCTACATCTACTATTCGTTTTTAGGGTTTGATTTTAACCTGAACAATGTGCAGCAAAGCGCGACGCTCAACTTTTTTAACCCGAAAGCTGGTGTTACTTATAAGATCAACGATCAAAGCAACGTGTACGCCTCGTTTGCGGTAGGCAACCGTGAGCCTAACCGTAATGATTATACCAACTCATCGCCCCAAAGCCGCCCTAAGCATGAGAACCTGAAGGATTTTGAGGCCGGTTATCGCATCAGCACATCACGCTTTACCGGTGGCATTAACGGTTTTTATATGCTTTACAAAAACCAGTTGATCGTAACTGGTCAGCTTAATGATGTAGGCTCCGCCATTCGCCGTAACGTAAAGGACAGCTACCGTGCCGGTGTTGAGTTTGATGGCCGTGTAAAAATTACCGATCAGTTAGCCTGGGGCGCAACCGCTACCGTGAGCACCAACAAGATCAAGAACTATGGTCAGTTTTTTACTAATTATGATGATAACAGCCTTGTTGAACTACAGCTAAAGAAAACTACTATCGCCTTTTCGCCGTCGTTCATCGGATCGAGCGAGGTGAGCTATTCGCCCATAAAAGGCGGGGAGATCGCTTTGCTGAGCAAATACATCAGCAGCCAGTTTCTGGACAATACCATGAATACCAACCCGGCGGGTTATACCATTGACGAGGAAAACATAAGCAACCCTTACGCCGCTAACCGTAAAATAAGCGGCTACTTTGTAAGCGATGTGCGCCTGCGCTATAACTTTAGCACTAAGGCGGTTAAAAATATCGGCATTGGCTTACTGGTAAATAACGTGTTCAACAAAAAATACGAGGCCAACGGCGCTACTTATCCAGGTTTGAGCGGCAGTAATATTTATAACTATAATTATTTCTACGTACAAGCCACCAGGAATTTCCTGGCGTCGTTGAGTTTAGCGTTTTAGTAAACCCTCCTAATCCTCCCCCTTGGGGAGGACTTAATAGTCTTCTTTTGTGGGATGTTAGCTGGGGTTATGAATCTAAGTATTACTTGTCATTCCGAACGGTAGAGAGGAATCCGCACGCGCTCAATAACAAAGCGACAGATTTCTCCTCGTACTTCGGTCGAAATGACAATGGATTTAATTTGGGAGGGGTAAATGCAACACTGGATAGAACTATTCATAACACAAATAAAAGAAACCGGCCCGCTGCAGTGGGTTGCCACCATATTCGGCATGGCCGAGGTGCTGCTGGCTAAGCGGAATAATATACTGCTTTATCCGGCGGGTATCGTCGGTATTGTATTGTCGTTGTATTTGTTGGTAGATGTTAAGCTGTATGCCGAGGCCGCGTTAAATATGTATTACCTGGTGATGAGTATTTACGGCTGGATATACTGGACGCGAAAGCGCGACGAACCGCCTGTGCAGATCAGCTATGCTAACCGCAGCGAATGGATGGTTACCGTTGCCATCAGTTTAGGGGGATGGGCCGTACTGTACCTGTTGTTAAAATACTTTACCCCTTCGGATGTGCCGATACTGGATTCCTTTGTATCGTCAACCGCGTGGGCCGGTATGTGGTTGCTGGCCAGGCGGAAAATTGAGAATTGGGTATTGCTCAACATCAGTAATTTTGTTGCGGTACCCCTGTTATTTTATAAAGGTTTACCGCTTTTTGCCTGCCTAACCATCTTTTTGTTCGTGGTGGCCATATTTGGCTATATCGATTGGAAGAAAAAGCTGGACGGCAAGATCAACGTAGCCGCTAATTAAAATCACATATGCATCCATCTACCTTGTTAAAACCCGAATGGGTTGATACCATACGCCGCCACGTTCCTGAAGCCGAAAAGAGCGGTAAGCTGCACCCGGCGCAGTTGGCGCTGGTGCATGAGCAGGGTTGGTTCAAATTTTTGGTACCTGCAATCTATTCGGGCCTCGAACTTAACCTGCCCGACCAGGTACGCCTGGAGGAGAGCCTGGCCTGGGCCAACGGCAGTTTAGGCTGGGTTGTTACCCTATGCAGCGGCGCGGGCTGGTTTGGTGGTTTTATTGAGCCGGATGCCGCTCAGGAGATATTCGCTCACTCGCAGCTTTGCCTGGCAGGCAGCGGCGCGCCAAGCGGTACGGCTACAATTACGGAGGGCGGCTATATCATTAACGGCGAATGGAAATATGCCAGCGGCATACAGCACGCTACCCATGTAACCGCCAACTGCGTAATTAAACAAGGCGATGAAACTGTATTGAATGCTGATGGCTCGCCGCTGATACTGCCATTTGTATTTAACCGGGAGGATGTTAACATACAATCGGCATGGAAGTATGTGGGCATGATGGCTACCGGCAGCGATGCTTATCGGGTAGATAGCCTGTTTGTAAAAGCTAACCGTTGTTTTAAGATAGATGCATCAGCAGCTAAGGTAGATGGGGCGTTGTACTACTATCCCTTTATGCAGTTAGCCGAAGCCACACTGACCGCCAACATGAGCGGCATGGCCATTCACTTTACTGATCTGTGCGAAACCCTGTTTGCCGACAAGCCTTTTCGTGGCCGGTACAATGCCGCGCAGCAGCACAAAGTGCAGCAGCTATTACATGAAAGCATTGCTAAATTAAACCAGACACGCGCTGATTTTTACCGGGCGGTTGATGCATCGTGGCAGGCTGTAAGTCAAAAGACTGACAGTGCCGGGGCATTACAGGCTGTCAGCAAAACATCGCATACCTTGGCTACACTTGCCCGGAATATAGTAGATGAGTTATATCCTTACTGCGGATTGATAGCCGCCAATCCGGATACGGAGATCAACCAGGTATGGCGCGATCTGCATACGGCCAGCCAGCATAGTTTATTTACTTTTGCTGATTGATAGCGGGAAGGTAATCGTAAGAATGCTTTGCTAAAGAGTTTATTGAGATTTGATAATACTTTAAAAACTCAAGGTATTAAAGTGTATTTTAGTTACTCAACTAAATCTTATGAATATAGATGTGAAACAACTTCAAGCAGAAGTTCAAGCAAATTTCTCAAATGCATCTTGGGAGGCTTATGAGAAAATAAGAGATTCCTATTTGGTTGTTCTGCATGGAAATTACGATCATATTAGAGATGAAATAATGAAATGTATTACATTTCAATTGTTTCAAGCCAGTATTACTTTAACAAATCATCTTTTAGAGTTACTTCTTAAAGACTGTCTAATTATTAATGATTTAGGTACTTCAAAGCTCAACGATCCAACTGTTTTTTCGAAATATGAAACAGCAGCAAAAAAATATGATAGTCTGATGCTTAATCAGACCATTAATGAAGCTAAGGATAGGGGTATTATCAATTTAGATGAATACAATAAGCTTAAAGATTTTAAAAATAAATTTCGTAATGCTTACAGTCATGGAGAAAAAGCTAAGATATTCAAGGGTTCTAATCCCGTAAATTTTGGCTTTGGAAAACTCGATGGATCGCAGCCTTTACAAACTGGAACAGTAGAGCCTCAGTATTTCTTTGTTGCCCATGGCGAAATGCAAGCTGCTATTGCTTCTCAAAATGCAATTGAGTATTTTAAAGACGTAGATAAGTTAGTTATACAGATTGAAAAAAGACATCATCCAGAAATAGAAATTTATCCCGAAGCTTACAAAAGACATTTCAACCTTTGAAACTAAATTATTATTCCGATAGCACGGTAAATTTAAACTCCAACGGCTCAAAGTGTTTGATCAACTCATCGATAAATTGTTGCCCCCACTTTACATAGAACAAACCGAAGTTTTCGGCACGTTCCTGCAAGCTGTTTTTAGGGAATAGCTCTGCCTTGATCTGCTCTACCTGTTCCAACCGGGTATGGTAGTTTGATCTTTCGGCCTTCACCAGTTTTTTCTCCAGGTTATCAATAGCATGTTTAAGCCTTGAGCTTACCGCTTCGGTTGACGGGGCAAGGGTTGGATCGATCTTTTGGGCGCGTTGTTTTATCTTTTCAAAAACGGCTTGTAGCTCCTGCCATTCCTCGTTAAGGGAGAGGGTATGATCGCTATGCTTTTTTACCCAGTCGTTTTTGATCAGGTCGGTAGGTTTAAACAGATCGGCCGCCAAAAGCTCCATCTGCTCAATTTTGACGGATGTTTTTTTAGGAATTACCAGGCCGGAGTTACGCAGTATCAGTATAGGGAAATCAACCCCGTAATGTTCAAAATTTGATTTTAGTTCGAGCCAGTAAACCACCTCAGCACCACCGCCAATGTAGGCAATGTTGGGTAAAATACATTCCTGGTAAAGCGGGCGCATTACCACGTTCGGACTAAAACGTTCAGGGTGCTCCGCAATTTCGGCTTTCAATTCGGCCTCGCTAAAAGCTATTTCAGTATTTAGTACTTTGTAAGCATTATCCTCAAAAACCAGGCGTTCGCGCAAGCCATCCAACAGGTAAAAAAAGTTGATCTCGCGTGGGTTTACCTGTATGCTTACACCCAGTTTCTGCAACTCTACGTTGGTAGCGCTGATGAGTTTAAAGCTGTTTTGTTCAATAATATCGCGCTCAATTATCGGCGCAAATTGTTTTTTAAAGGCGATATCATCCGCGTCAATAACCACCAAGCCATATTGACCGAACAAGGCGTTCACCAGGTAACGGGTAGCATCGGCCAGTTTATCAAAACCAGTGTAGGCCTTTTCAACTATCTGTGCTAATGGCAGGGCATGGTTCTCCAAACCCAGCACACCTTTGTATTGGTTAAGGGCCTGGCGCATACTATCCGGGTTAATACGCCCTGTAGCGCCCGATGCTTCATACCACCAGTGTACCTTTTTGCCGCCTATATTGGTATAGTTTATCTCGGCAAAATCATGATCTTCACTGGCCATCCAGTAAACGGGTACAAAGTTTTTATCCGGAAATTGTGCTTTTAGCTGTTGGCTAAGCTTAATGGCCGTTACTATCTTATAAATAAAGTAAAGCGGACCGGCAAAAATATTAAGCTGATGGCCGGTAGTAACCGTATAAGTATCTACCGATAAAAGTTCTTTTATACGTTCAAGCGGGGTTTTTGTCAGCTCGCCATCAATATGCGTAATGGCATTATACTGGTGGGTGAGTATATCAACCAATACCTGCCTGTCGGCAGTTACGGTTTTAGCGGCCAGCAGTTTGGCAAAGCCACCCATATCCGGACGGTAGCCATAAAACGGGCGAAGTGCCGGGGCATCGTCCACGTAATCAATTACCGTTTGCGAAAAGAAACCGGTATCCTTATAGCTGATACAATTAGCATCCATCAGCCCAAATGTAAACGATTAAGATAAAAGAACCGAACGTTTAATTTATTTTACAATTTGTCCATAAAGGTCAAAGTCCTCAGCATTGTCAATTTTAACATTAACAAAGCCGCCTACGGTAGCGTAATTAACATTGGCATCAACCAATACCTCGTTATCCACCTCGGGAGAATCAAACTCGGTACGACCAACAAAGTAGCCGCCATCTTTTTTGTCGATCAGTACTTGGTAGGTATTGCCAATCTTCTCCTGGTTTTTCTCAAATGATATGCCTTGCTGAATTTCCATAATGGCATCAGCGCGTTCCTGCTTTACTTCATCAGGTACATCATCCACCAGGCTATGGGCATGGGTTTTTTCTTCGTGCGAATAAGTGAAACAGCCCAGGCGATCAAAACGGGTATCCTCAACCCATTGTGCCATTTCTTCAAAGTCCTGTACGGTTTCGCCAGGGTAGCCGGTAATTAAAGTGGTACGAAGGGCAATGTTTGGCACCCTGTCGCGGATCTCGTTCACCAGGTCAATTGTTTTTTGCTTGGTGATACCGCGGCGCATGGATTTAAGCATGTTATCCGTAATATGCTGCAACGGCATATCCAGGTATTTGCAAACGTTCTTACGCTCGTTCATTACATCCAGCACCTCCATCGGGAATCCGGAAGGGTAGGCATATTGCAGCCTGATCCACTCTACACCATTAACGTCAGACAAGCGACGGATCAATTCATCCAAATTTCGTTTGCCGTATAGATCAAGGCCATAATAGGTCAGATCCTGCGCTATAAGTATTAACTCTTTAGTACCGTTTCTTACCAATGTTTTAGCCTCATTAACCAACTCCTCCATCGGTTTGGTTACGTGCTTGCCACGCATCAGTGGAATGGCGCAAAATGAGCACGGACGGTTACAGCCCTCCGCGATTTTAAAGTAAGCGAAATGCGACGGTGTGGTCAGCAAACGCTCACCAATCAGCTCATGACGGTAGTTAGCGCCAATAGTGCTCAATACATCCTGCAGGTCATTAGTGCCGAAATAGGCATCAATATTAGGTATCTCTGATTGAAGTTCGGGTTTATAACGTTCAGATAAACATCCGGTAACAATAACCTTACCTACCTTGCCCTGCTCTTTCAGTTCGCTGTACTGTAATATGGTATCGATGGATTCCTGCTTGGCGTTATCAATAAAACCGCAGGTGTTAATTACCACAATATCATTACTGCTTACCTTATCGGCCTCATGCACCACATCAAAAGCATTGCCTTTAAGCTGGCCCATCAGCACCTCTGAGTCGTAGATGTTTTTTGAGCAGCCTAACGTAACCACGTTTACGCGCGGTTTACTTATTGATGGTATTGATCTGTTAATTTCCTTAGTCTTCATATTGCCAACCCGTCATTGCGAGGAACGAAGCAATCTCTTTTTGTATTTGCCATATAGTGCGAGGTTAAGATTGCTTCGTCGTACCTCCTCACAATGGAATTATTTTTATTACGATTTAAATAGACTGTCTACAAAGCTCTTGCGATCAAACAATTGCAGGTGGTCAACGCCCTCGCCTACGCCGATGTATTTAACCGGTATTTTAAACTGATCGGATATACCTATAACTACACCGCCTTTGGCTGTGCCGTCGAGTTTGGTAAGGGCAAGCGCGTTTACGGCTGTAGCCTCGGTAAATTGCTTGCATTGTTCAATGGCATTTTGGCCGGTTGAGGCATCCAGTATCAGCAATATCTCGTGCGGAGCACCGGGTACTACCTTCTGCATTACGTTTTTGATCTTGGTAAGCTCGTTCATCAAACCTACCTTGTTATGTAAACGGCCGGCGGTATCAATTATCGCCACATCATCACCGTTGGATACTGCCGAGCGCAAGGTATCATAAGCGACAGATGCCGGGTCAGACCCCATGGCTTGTGCCACCACCTTTACGCCAACCCGTTCGCCCCAAAGCTTGATCTGGTCAACCGCCGCTGCACGGAAGGTATCGGCTGCGCCTAACACTACCTGGTTACCTGCTTGTTTTAATTTGTTCGCCAATTTGCCGATGGTCGTAGTTTTGCCTACTCCATTAACACCCACCACCATAATTACATAAGGCTTGTGGCTGCCGTATTCAAAACTGGCAAAATCGTTACTGTTGTTTTCGGCAAGCAGGTTTTGTATCTCATCGCGCAGCAGGGTATTAAGCTCGGATGTATTTACATACTTATCACGGGCTACACGGGCCTGTATACGTTCAATAATTTTAAGGGTAGTGCTCACGCCGACGTCCGAAGTAACCAAAACTTCTTCCAGATCATCCAGCACATCATCATCAACGGTTGATTTACCGGCGATGGCTTTGGTTATTTTGGAAAAAAAATTGTCCTTGGTTTTTTCGAGCCCTGTTTCAAGCGCTTGCTGTTCCTGTACGGTATTCTCTTTTTTCTTAAAGAAATCAAATAAACCCATAATAATGTGCAGATATTATAATGTGCAAAATATGCAGATATGTAAATGTGCGGATTAAAAGCTAAAAACGCGCAACCTGCAAACATCTTTACATTACAGCTATACAACTTTGCTGCTAATTTATTGCTTGAATGTCATGCTAAGCCTATCGAAGCATCAGCAGACTGCTTCCCCGCCACACATCCTTCGACAAGCTCAGGATGAGACCTCTGCTATTGCCCGGTACAACAAAAAAAGCCCTCTCGTTAAATACAAGACGGCTTTTGTAGCTTATCAGAACGAAAAGAAACGAATTAAGCTTTAGCTTCGCTAATAGCGTCCTTAACGTGATCGTTATGTACAATGATCTCTTTGAAAGTGTAAGCACCTGTTTTTGGTGACTTAACCGCAGTGATCACTTTTGAATATTCTTTGCCTTTACCTGTTTTCAGGGTCGCAACTACTTTCTTTGCCATCTCTGTTTAAATTTTATGCCGATAACGATAGCCAATCAACAGCCACGTTACCAGGTTAATTACTTAATCTCTTTGTGAGTTGTTACTTTACGCAGAACCGGGTTGAATTTTTTCAACTCAAGCCTTTCAGTTGTATTTTTTTTGTTCTTGGTGGTAATGTAGCGAGACATGCCTGGCAAGCCGCTTTCTTTGTGCTCAGTGCACTCCAGTATTACCTGAACTCTGTTGCCTTTTTTAGCCATGGTATTTTTTTATTATGGTATTGGGCTACTACTTACTATACGCGCAGGCAGCCTGTTACCAGTTCAATCTATTAAATGTAACCTTTTTTAACAAACTTGTTTATACAAGCGGTTATACCATTTTTGCTGATGGTTTTAACAGCAGATGTAGATACTTTTAAAGTAATCCATTTATCTTCTTCAGGGATGTAAAACTTTTTAAGTTTTAAGTTAGGATAAAATTTACGCTTGGTTTTAACGTTCGAGTTTGAAACGTTGAAACCGTTCATATATCCTTTACCTGTTAAATCACAAATTCTTGACATGACAATTCGTATTAATTACAACCTCTGTTTTAAAGAGGAGTGCAAATATCAGAATTTTTTGACTAACAGACAATAGCGATGTGGAAAATTTTTAAAAATCTTTATAATCAGCACAAAAGCATGTTGAAAAGTGTATTTTAGGCGAGTTAGTTAACCCCGTAGCTAATTATTTTTATAAACCGATTTTAACTTATTAAACCGATGAAGATCACCTCGTTTGAGCAATACGAGCAGGCGTACAAGCAAAGCGTTGAACAACCGGAGCAGTTTTGGGCCGATGTAGCCGATAACTTTACCTGGAAAAAGAAGTGGGACAACGTACTACAATGGAACTTTAAAGATCCGGATGTTAAATGGTTTAGCGGGGGCAAACTAAACATTACCGAGAACTGCCTTGACCGCCACCTGGAGAAAAATGCCGATACGCCGGCTATCATTTGGGAACCCAACGACCCGACTGAGGATTTCCGAGTACTAACCTATAAACAACTGCACGATAAGGTTTGCCAGTTTGCCAACGTACTAAAAAACAACGGCGCTAAAAAAGGCGACCGTATCTGCATTTATATGCCTATGGTGCCTGAGCTGGCCATTGCCGTTTTGGCCTGCGCGCGCATCGGTGCTATTCATTCCGTGGTATTTGGCGGCTTTTCGGCACAATCCATTGCCGACAGGATAAAGGATGCTGATTGCAACATCGTAATTACCTCTGACGGCGCTTTCCGCGGCAACAAGGATATACAAATGAAAAACGTGATTGACGACGCGCTGGTACAGTGCCCGTCGGTTAAACGTACCATTGTACTTACCCGCAGCCGCACTGCCGTATCCATGATAAAAGGCCGTGATGTGTGGTGGGAAGATGAGATCAAAAAAGTGGAAACACAGGGTAACCCCGAATGCCCGGCCGAAGAAATGGATGCCGAGGATATGCTGTTCATCCTCTACACATCAGGCTCAACCGGTAAACCAAAAGGCGTAGTCCATACCTGCGGTGGTTATATGGTTTACGCGGGTTACACGTTTGCTAACGTTTTTCAATACAATCCAGGCGAGGTGTACTTCTGTACGGCTGATATCGGCTGGATAACCGGGCACTCGTACATTGCTTACGGGCCGCTTTCGCAGGGGGCAACTACGCTGATGTTTGAAGGCGTGCCAACTTATCCGGATGCCGGCCGGCTTTGGGATATTGTTGAAAAGCATAAAGTAAATATTTTATATACGGCGCCAACCGCTATCCGCTCTCTGATGGGTTTCGGGCTTGATTTTGTTAAGGATAAAGACCTGAGCTCGCTTAAAAAGCTTGGCTCAGTAGGCGAACCAATCAACGAGGAAGCCTGGCATTGGCTGGATGATAACATTGGCCACAATAAATGCCCTATTGTTGATACCTGGTGGCAAACGGAAACCGGCGGCATCATGATAACACCTATAGCCGGCGTTACGCCAACAAAACCGGGTTATGCCACTTTGCCTTTACCGGGTATACAGCCTGTATTGGTTAACGAAAACGGACAGGAGATACAAGGCAACGGCGTAAGCGGAAACCTCTGCATTAAATTCCCGTGGCCGGGCATATTACGCACCACCTATGGCGACCACGAGCGTTGCCGCACCACGTACTTTGCAACATACGATAATTTATATTTTACCGGCGATGGCTGCCTGCGCGACGAAGATGGTTACTACCGCATAACTGGTCGCGTAGATGATGTACTTAACGTTTCCGGCCACCGAATAGGTACTGCCGAGGTGGAGAATGCCATCAACATGCACAGCAGCGTGGTGGAATCGGCCGTAGTTGGTTACCCGCATGATATTAAAGGGCAGGGTGTTTATGCCTATGTAGTTTGCCCGGATATGCACGAAGATGCTGACCTTACCCGCAAGGATATCATCATGACTGTATCGCGCATTATAGGCCCTATTGCCAAACCTGATAAAATTCAGTTTGTAAGCGGATTACCTAAAACACGTTCAGGCAAAATCATGCGCCGCATATTGCGCAAAATAGCCGAGGGAGATACCTCAAACCTGGGTGATACATCAACACTGCTCGACCCGGCAGTGGTGGAAGAAATTAAGCAGGGAGCTTTGAAATAGCCTCTCCTAAATCCTCCCCCATCGGGGAGGATTTTAAACAAATATGGAGTACTGTCTTTTCGAAGCGTAGCGGGA
>NZ_BAABJI010000003.1 GCF_039543225.1 Mucilaginibacter defluvii | reverse complement strand
GTCAGGTAAAACAAACAAAACATTATACAATGGAGAGTTTGATCCTGGCTCAGGATGAACGCTAGCGGCAGGCCTAATACATGCAAGTCGGACGGGATTCGGGAGCTTGCTCCCGATGAGAGTGGCGCACGGGTGCGTAACACGTATGCAACCTACCTTTACCAGGGGGATAGCCTCTCGAAAGAGAGATTAACACCGCATAAAATTGAGATATGGCATCATATTTTGATCAAATATTTATAGGGTAAAGATGGGCATGCGGAACATTAGCTAGTTGGTAAGGTAACGGCTTACCAAGGCGACGATGTTTAGGGGATCTGAGAGGATGACCCCCCACACTGGTACTGAGACACGGACCAGACTCCTACGGGAGGCAGCAGTAAGGAATATTGGTCAATGGGCGCAAGCCTGAACCAGCCATGCCGCGTGCAGGAAGACGGCCCTACGGGTTGTAAACTGCTTTTGTACGGGAATAAACCTCTCTACGTGTAGAGAGCTGAATGTACTGTAAGAATAAGGATCGGCTAACTCCGTGCCAGCAGCCGCGGTAATACGGAGGATCCGAGCGTTATCCGGATTTATTGGGTTTAAAGGGTGCGTAGGCGGCTTTTTAAGTCAGGGGTGAAAGACGGCAGCTCAACTGTCGCAGTGCCTTTGATACTGAAGAGCTTGAATACACTTGAAGTAGGCGGAATGTGACAAGTAGCGGTGAAATGCATAGATATGTCACAGAACACCAATTGCGAAGGCAGCTTACTAAAGTGAGATTGACGCTGAGGCACGAAAGCGTGGGGATCAAACAGGATTAGATACCCTGGTAGTCCACGCCCTAAACGATGAACACTCGATGTTGGCGATATACGGTCAGCGTCTAAGCGAAAGCGTTAAGTGTTCCACCTGGGGAGTACGCCCGCAAGGGTGAAACTCAAAGGAATTGACGGGGGCCCGCACAAGCGGAGGAGCATGTGGTTTAATTCGATGATACGCGAGGAACCTTACCCGGGCTTGAAAGTTAGTGAATGAGACAGAGACGTCTCAGTCCTTCGGGACACGAAACTAGGTGCTGCATGGCTGTCGTCAGCTCGTGCCGTGAGGTGTTGGGTTAAGTCCCGCAACGAGCGCAACCCCTATGTTTAGTTGCCAGCATGTAATGGTGGGGACTCTAAACAGACTGCCTATGCAAATAGAGAGGAAGGAGGGGACGACGTCAAGTCATCATGGCCCTTACGTCCGGGGCTACACACGTGCTACAATGGATGGTACAGCGGGCAGCTACCTGGCAACAGGATGCCAATCTCGTAAAGCCATTCACAGTTCGGATCGGGGTCTGCAACTCGACCCCGTGAAGTTGGATTCGCTAGTAATCGCGTATCAGCAATGACGCGGTGAATACGTTCCCGGGCCTTGTACACACCGCCCGTCAAGCCATGGAAGCTGGAAGTGCCTGAAGTGCGTAACCGCAAGGAGCGTCCTAGGGTAAAGTCGGTAACTGGGGCTAAGTCGTAACAAGGTAGCCGTACCGGAAGGTGTGGCTGGAATACCTCCTTTCTGGAGCAGTATCCCAAAGAAATGAAAGGGGCAGAAACTGCTATGCACATGATTTATTTTTCTTGATAAAAAAACAAAAGGAAACCCGGAAGATGAAGCCATCAGGGTGACTGTAACCAAGCTTACAGGACACAGTTGGCGGTCAGCAGTAGGCAGTAAGCAGTTTAATCTGAAAACTGCACACTGGTAACTGCAAACTAAAAGACAGTCCCGTAGCTCAGTTTGGTTAGAGCACTACACTGATAATGTAGGGGTCAGCAGTTCAAATCTGCTCGGGACTACAGCGGCGGTAAAAGGAGAAAAGAAAAGGAAAAAGGTAAAGACCTTTAACCTTTACGCTTTAAACCCTTCACCACATCAACAGGGGGATTAGCTCAGCTGGCTAGAGCACCTGCCTTGCACGCAGGGGGTCAACGGTTCGAATCCGTTATTCTCCACGCTGTTTAAGGGAAAAAGATAAAGGCAAAAGGAAAAGGTTAACACCTTTGCACCTTTCAGCTTTCACCTTTACACCTCAGACAAAACGTTCTTTGACATATTGGAAGAAGTAATTGAAAAAACGAGAAGACAACAATAGGGAGTCTTTTAGTGAAACAAGAAACAAGAGTAAAGAAACAAGATGCAAATCTTGAATCCTGGCTCTTAATTCCTGAATCTAAAAAAGATTACCAAAAAAGCATACCATACGGCGCAAAAGGCGTATGCGTAGAAGAAAGTAAGAAAGGGCACACGGGGGATGCCTAGGCTCTCAGAGGCGATGAAGGACGTGATAAGCTGCGATAAGCCGCGGGGATTAGCAAATATGAATTAATCCGCGGATTTCCGAATGGGGAAACCTATCTATTTGAAGAATAGATGCAAAAGCGCTAACCTGCTGAACTGAAACATCTAAGTAAGCAGAGGAAGAGAAAACAACAGTGATTTCCAGAGTAGTGGCGAGCGAAATGGAAGAAGCCCAAACCATATATGTTACGGCATATACGGGGTAGTAGGACCACAACATGAAGATTAAAATGAACCGGAAGCGGGTGGGAAACCGCGCCATAGAGCATGAGAGCTGCGTACGGGTAAGTAATAATCGGATAGTGGTATCCTGAGTACTGCGAGGTCGGAGACGCCTTGTAGGAATTTGCCGGCACCATCCGGTAAGGCTAAATACTCCTGAGAGACCGATAGTGAACCAGTACCGTGAGGGAAAGGTGAAAAGAACCCCGAACAGGGGAGTGAAATAGAACCTGAAACCGTGTGCTTACAAGCGGTCGGAGCCCTTCTGGGGTGACGGCGTGCCTTTTGCATAATGAGCCTACGAGTTACTCTTCTCTGGCAAGGTTAAGTGTTTAAGACACGGATCCGAAGCGAAAGCGAGTCTGAATAGGGCGTGCAGTCAGAGGAGGTAGACGCGAAACCTTGTGATCTACCCATGGACAGGTTGAAGGTGCCGTAACAGGTACTGGAGGACCGAACCGATAAACGTTGAAAAGTTTCCGGATGATTTGTGGGTAGGGGTGAAAGGCTAATCAAACTGGGAAATAGCTCGTACTCCCCGAAATGTTTTTAGGAACAGCCTGGCGGTAAAGTTATTAAGAGGTAGAGCTACTAATTGGGTGCGGGGGAGTCAAATCCTACCAAATCCAGATAAACTCCGAATGCTTGATAATATACGCTGGAGTGAGGCTATGGGTGCTAAGGTCCATGGCCGAGAGGGAAAGAACCCAGACCATCAGCTAAGGTCCCCAAATTACCATTAAGTTGAACTAACGAGGTCCGGCTGCACAGACAGCTAGGATGTTGGCTTGGAAGCAGCCATTCATTTAAAGAGTGCGTAACAGCTCACTAGTCGAGCGGCCGGGCATGGATAATAAACGGGCATTAAATGGTATACCGAAGCTATGGATTGTATATTAATATACACTGGTAGGGGAGCATTCTATTATCGGCGAAGCAGGAAGGTAACTGACTGTGGAGAGAATAGAAAAGCAAATGTAGGCATAAGTAACGATAAGGCGGGAGAGAAACCCGCCCACCGAAAGACTAAGGTTTCCTGATCAACGCTAATCGGATCAGGGTTAGTCGGGGCCTAAGGTGAAGCCGAAAGGCGCAGCCGATGGACAACTGGTTAATATTCCAGTACTTTTTATAACTGCGATGCGGTGACGGAGTAGTGACACTGACGCGAACTGACGGAATAGTTCGTTAAAGGCCGTAGGTATAGAGGATGTAGTAAAGTACGCATTCTTTGCTGAAAGCTGATAGTACTCGGAACCTTCGGGGGATGGGATAGTTCAGGTAATCAGACTTCCAAGAAAACCCGCTAAGCTTCAGGTTATAAAAACCCGTACCGTAAACCGACACAGGTAGTCGAGGAGAGAATCCTAAGGTGCTCGAGTGAATCATGGCTAAGGAACTCGGCAAAATGGCCCTGTAACTTCGGGAGAAGGGGCGCTGGCAGCAATGTCAGCCGCAGTGAAAAGGCCCAGGCGACTGTTTAACAAAAACACATGGCTTTGCAAAATCGCAAGATGACGTATAAGGCCTGACACCTGCCCGGTGCCGGAAGGTTAAGAGGGGATGTTAGTCGCAAGGCGAAGCATTGAATCGAAGCCCCGGTAAACGGCGGCCGTAACTATAACGGTCCTAAGGTAGCGAAATTCCTTGTCGGGTAAGTTCCGACCTGCACGAATGGTGTAACGATCTGGGCGCTGTCTCAGCCATGAGCTCGGTGAAATTGTGGTATCGGTGAAGACGCCGGTTACCCGCAACGGGACGGAAAGACCCCATGCACCTTCACTACAACTTAACATTGATATCGGATACAGGATGTGTAGGATAGGTGGGAGGCTTTGAAGCAGGTTCGCCAGGACTTGTGGAGCCAACGTTGAAATACCACCCTTTCTGTATTTGGTGTCTAACTCTGCAGTGCGGAGGACATTGTTTGGCGGGTAGTTTGACTGGGGTGGTCGCCTCCAAAAAGGTAACGGAGGCTTTCAAAGGTAAGCTCAGTACGCTTGGTAACCGTACGCGGAGTGCAATAGCAAAAGCTTGCTTGACTGTGAGGCAGACAAGCCGAGCAGGGTCGAAAGACGGATATAGTGATCCGGTGGTTCTGCATGGAAGGGCCATCGCTCAAAGGATAAAAGGTACGCTGGGGATAACAGGCTGATCTCCCCCAAGAGCTCATATCGACGGGGAGGTTTGGCACCTCGATGTCGGCTCGTCACATCCTGGGGCTGGAGAAGGTCCCAAGGGTTGAGCTGTTCGCTCATTAAAGTGGCACGCGAGCTGGGTTCAGAACGTCGCGAGACAGTTCGGTCCCTATCTGTTGTGGGCGTTGGAAGTTTGAGTGGGGCTGACCTTAGTACGAGAGGACCGGGTTGGACTAACCTCTGGTGAATCTGTTATGGCGCCAGCTGTACTGCAGAGTAGCTACGTTGGGAATAGATAAGCGCTGAAAGCATCTAAGTGCGAAACTAGCCACGAGATGAGACTTCCTTATAGGGTCGTGACAGACTATCACGTTGATAGGTTACAGGTGTAAAGGTGGTGACATCAAAGCCGAGTAATACTAATCGCCCGAAGCTTTCTCAAGCAACAGAACTATATTGTTGTCTTCTCACCCTTTTCAATAACTTCTTTCAATAATATGTCA